>CAYSQL010000008.1:0-11374 GCA_964433265.1 uncultured Candidatus Saccharibacteria bacterium
GTATATCCGTCACGACCGGCTCGCCGCCCGTCGTCGCCACCGCCAGCAAGTGCATGTCCCTGCCAGGCACTTTTGTCGCATAGAGGATCGCAGCGAACTTCATTTGCTTAAGCTTGGTTGGGGTAATTGCCGCGAGGCCGTCGCCAGATTCGTTTGTTTTTCGATGTTTCACTTCTGTAAAATAGAGCTCGCCCGCTTTTTCCGACACGATATCAATCTCGCACCACTTCGTCTTCCAGTTGCGCTCGAGGATTGTATGGCCGTCACGCAGTAAATGGGCCGCAGCCGCTTCTTCACCGAGGTCACCGATCGCCCGCGTCGTTGCTTTTGCGACGGCCACCGTCTTGTTCGTCGCGACAATAGCATCGCCAGAGTATTTCTTAAGCGGCGCGAATGAAAGCCGATGTAGCGGCGTGACACCGTACTTTTCAATCGCCGCCCGGTGTTTCGCTACGCCGTACCCAGCGTGTGCCGCAAACCCGTACTCGGGAAAAAGCTCGCCTTGCTCGCTCATATAGCGATCGCGCGCGACTTTGGCGATAATCGACGCCGCCGAGACGCTTGGGACTAACAAATCCGCCTTTGGCAGCGTCGTGACGTACTTTCCTTTGCTCGTATCTGACAAGAAATTAATCGTGCCATCAATAATAATTTCGTGATACGGGACGTGAATCTGCTCAACCGCTCGGCGCGTCGCCAGTCGCAACGCCTCGCTCATGCCAATCTCATCAAGCTCCTGCGCGCTTACCCAGCCAAGACTCGTCGCCTGCGCTTTTTCAAGGATTTCCACCTCGAGCGCCTCACGTTTTTTCTTGGAAAGCTTCTTGCTGTCTGTCAGACCATCAATCTGCGTGCCGCCAAGCACGACCGCACCCATTACCAGCGGCCCCGCCCACGGCCCGCGACCGACTTCATCAATTCCAAGAATCATACCCTTAGTGTAATCGGTATGGGGAGTTTGTAAAGCTAGATATTGACATATTAGTGATTTATGTGTTAAAATGAGTTGTCGCCACACATCGCGTATGAGAGGAAATGTCGAAATGATTCGCATGGAGGGCATGGAAGACAAAGACCCCGCCGATGACAGCAAGCTCGTCATCCGCGATAACGACGCTCAGGCGTCGGCGTCCACAGCGGAGCCAACCGACAAGTCTGGCGCCCAGCTACCACCGAGCATCGAGGACACTGGAGCCTGGTCACTCAACGACAGTTTCTTCGAGGTGTAGCACCCGTGTGCCGTCGGTCGCATCACGCGACCGACGGCACACACTCAACCAAATGCTATCGATACACAAAAAATATCCCGCACAATTTGCGGGATATTTCATGTCTAGGTTGACTACTTTTCGGCGTGTCGTGCTTCGACTTCAGCCTGCTTAGCAGCGAGCTCGGCACTTTCAGCAGCCTTTGCGGCAGCCTTTTCTTCGGCTTCCTTGGCTTTTTCGGCTTTCAGGCGAGCCTCTTCCTCTTCGGCATGAACGTCACGAACGGCGTTTACCGCCTCGCGATCAAACTTCACAGCCGTCAGGCGGGCGCTCTTACCGCTACGCTGGCGCAAGAAGCTCAGGAAGTTACGGCGAACCTTTGAGCGGCGGACGATTTCAACCTTCTCAACCAGTGGGCTATGAAGCAAGAAGCTCTTTTCGACGCCGACACCACTCGCGATTTTGCGAACGGTAATGCGGCTCGTGTGCTGACCCTTGTTGTCGGTGCGGATAACAACGCCTTCAAAAATCTGGATGCGCTCCTTGTTACCCTCTTTAATCTTCTGGTGAACACGGACCGTGTCGCCACTGCGAACATCGACAACTTGAGCCTTTTTCTGCTCGTCGTTGACTTTTTGAATCAATGCAAAACTCATCTTTTTCTCACTTACTCGTTATTATTGACAATCAGCTATCAACTATAGCATAGATTGTTTGATTTTGAAAGGGCGCCGCCCAGAAACGTCAACGACTTACCGACACCTTACGGCGCATACGGCTTCGGGTCGGCCGCTAGTCTATAACTATCGCCATACACGTTCCAATGCATTGGCGTGGTAAGAGCAACGTTCCCATCGTTTAATAACTGCTGTTGTACGGCGACTCGATCGGTGTCGTCTGTCGCTTGTTCCGCTCGGAGCACAGCAAGGCGCCGGATGAAAAATTCAGCAAGATACGCCTTTTCGTCACCTCCGTCAGCTGGCTTTTTGGCGGTCACCGACTGTGCGATGTCCGCAAGCCCCGTCGTCGTCCTATCAGAGTCCATACCGTGTCGAATCATAGCGTCATAATACGCAAATTGCCCAAGCGCCGTCTTGAGACCGTGCTGTTTCGCAAGCGCTAGTGCTGGGGTGAGATATTCGGTAGTACGGACATCAATCTGTGCCTGACGGAATTTCGCATCTGCCGCAACGGCAGTCCAGTCCTTTGCGAAATTGCCGAGTTCATCAGTACTTGCGCTTTGCGCGGCAGCGAGTGCTGTGAGCTGCGACGTATACTTCTCTAGTGTATTATCAGGCGAAAGCTGCGAATATCGCTTCACGACCGCGAGCACATCGCCAAACGCTGTCGTAAAACCGATAATGCCACAGGTATACCCGCGGCCGTCGTGAATATCCTTGATATACCCAAAGTTGTTCCACCACGAAGTTGTCGAGTTTTCAAACGATCCGACCAGCTCATTCGCAATCTCTTGTTTCACTGGATTCGTCAAATCACCCGCAGAGACTATAGCTGGCGCGGGAGATTTTGACGATTCGGTAGATACCTTCGTCGATGCCTGGTTATACTGCGTTACCGGTTGAGACTTAGGCGCAAATAGCGTCATGCCATACACCGTCACAACTGCCGACACGACGACGATAGCGAGCGAGAGTAGCGCCCTACACGCTACCGTTTGGCTCACCTTCTTTTTATCAGTGTGTCGCATAAGCACAATAATAGTATACCAAGCCGCTGGCCCCAAGAGCGAGTATACTTGCTATATGGACTACAACAAACTTGCATTCACGCTTCACGAGCAATACAAAGGCAAAATTGAGACCCGCCTACGCGACACGTCAGAGCTCACTCGCGACAAACTGAGCGCCTACTATAGCCCTGGCGTCGGCGCCATCAGTCAGGCGATTACTAGCGACCCTAGCGTACTCCCCAAATACACCTGGACCAACAACCTCGTTGCCGTGATTTCTGACGGCTCGGCCATCCTCGGGCTTGGTGATTTAGGGCCAAAAGCCGCCATGCCAGTCATGGAGGGCAAGGCACTGCTCTTTAAGCATTTCGCCGGTATCGACAGCATTCCTATCGTTCTCGACGTCCACACGCCAGATGAAATCGTCGCGACAGTCAAGGCGATCGCTCCGAGCTTTGGCGCAATCAACCTCGAAGATATCGCCGCCCCAAAGTGTTTTGAGATCGAAGAGCGCCTAAAGGCCGAGCTCGATATCCCCGTATTTCACGACGATCAGCACGGCACGGCAATCGTCACGCTCGCCGGGCTTATCAACGCAGCGAAGGTCACCGGACGTGACCTCAAGAAAGCAAAAGTCGTCACGATTGGTGCCGGCGCCGCCGGAACGGCCATCGTCAAGTTGCTCAATCTCTACGGCATCAAAGATATCACCGTGCTTGATAGCAAGGGCATCATCGGCGACGCACGTACTGACCTGAATGAGGAGAAGCAAGCACTACTGGGCTACGCGAACCGCGACAAATCCGGAACCATCGACGACGCGCTGACCGACGCAGATATTTTCATCGGCGTTTCAAAAGCCGGGCTGCTCACTCGCGAGCTCGTCGCAAAAATGGCAAAGGATCCAATCGTCTTCGCACTCGCCAATCCAACCCCCGAAATCATGCCAGATATCGCCAAAGAAGCCGGCGTCGCTGTTATCGGCACCGGACGTAGTGATTTTCCCAACCAAGTAAACAATGCTGTCGCCTTCCCTGGCATTTTCCGTGGCGCACTCGACCATGGCGTAACAAAAATTACCGACAAGCATAAGCTCGCCGCAGCCGAAGCGATTGCGAGCCTCGTAGACAATCCAACCGCTGAAGAGGTCATACCATCGGTGTTCGACAAACGGCTTGTACCGACCGTCTCGTCAGTTATAACACGCTAACGCTTGCAGCAATCTACAAGGAACGGTACAGTACTCTGTATATGTCAGAACATACGATTTTCGCGCCAGGTAATCTATACGGCGTTGACCATGAAACAGAAAGCTTAGTGTTTCACAATGTCCAGCGCATCCGCCCCATTCGTACTGCCGACAACCCATATTTCGTATATCCCTTCGAAGCCGAAGGTGTACATAAGCACGATTTTGCACTGTTCGCGACGGTAATTGACAATAACGGCGCGACCTTACGAGATTACCTCATGACTGAAGTAGACAGCAGCGGGACAGGACTATTTGTGCCTACCGAAATTGTCGACGCAATGCCTCGACAATATTTAACTCTTGAATTTGCGCAAAAGGCCGCCCATCTTGCACCAGAAGAAATCGACCAACTTGGCATCGACAGTATCGTTCGCGCACTTCGCAGCCGATACCCAAATATCCGATAACACGCTAGACGACGCGATTGATTTCTTCGAGCGTCGTCTCGCCCCGGAGGGCAGCAAGGACGCCAGCCTGCTCGAGTGTCAGCATGCCTTGCTGCTTGGCGGTTTTTTCGATTGCCTCAGCGTGAACATCCTCTATCTCACCACGAATAAACTTCTGGATTTGCTCAGTCACCACCATCTGCTCCATAATCACCATGCGGCCCTTGTAGCCAAACGGCGCATCGTCAGAAGGCACGGGACGCCAAAGCGTGAAGGTATCGAGGTTAGGCAACTCGATATTTTCTGGAACTCCCTCGAGAACACGCCGTACGTAGCGTCGCGTCGCGTCATCAGGCGCATACTCTTCTTTCGTCTCATTTACGAGCTTACGCACGAGTCGCTGCGCGATAACCAAGCGAATCGCCGAGCTAAAGATCGGGTTCACCCCAATAAGATCGATCATGCGGCTAAACGCCGTGCTCGTCGAATTCGCATGAAACGACGACAGCACCAAGTGTCCCGTGATTGACGCCTGTATGGCCGTTCGCGCCGTATCTTGATCGCGAATCTCGCCGACCATAACGACATCTGGGTCAAGACGCAACACACTGCGTAGTGCATCAGCAAAACTCTGGCCACTAGTCGTATTGATTGGAATCTGCGAAATACCCGTCAGACCATATTCAATCGGATCTTCAAGAGTGATAAGCTTGCGATCGGTCGTGTTGAGAGCGTTCAGCATGCTATAGAGCGTCGTTGACTTGCCCGACCCGGTCGGTCCGACCATCAGCACAAGACCGCGTGGGTGACTCACGATTTCGTCAATCTCCTTCCGGTGCTCAGGAGATATGCCGAGCAAATCAAGGTTAAGAAGTGTTTCGTCGAAGTTAAAAAGACGTAGCACGGCGTCGAGTCCATGCATGGTCGGAATCGCCTCGACGCGGATATTCAGTAGGTGCGTTGCCCCGTTTCTCGTGATTTCTGTCTGCATATGTCCCGATTGCGGATCGTTCGACGCCGACGAGATACCGGCGCGACTAGCTAGCTCACCGAGAATCACTCGGTAGCGATCGCGGTCAAGATGCGCCACCGCATGGAGCGCCCCATCGACACGCATGCGAATACGAATATCCGTACGGCCATTCTCGATATGTATATCACTAGCGCCAAGCTTGTCGGCCTGGTTGATGATATAGTCAAAAACCTCCTCGCTGCTCACTTCGTTCAGCGTTTGGCTGACCTGTCTGATCGTATCGCTATCACCAGCTTGCGCAATCGTGATATCGTCGTACACGCGCACTTCCGGCGGATCGTATCGCAGCATAAGCGCCCTATACCCGCTCAAACTGATGAGAAGGAACTCGATTGACTTACCTTCCTCGTTGTACTGTTGCGTCATCTTACGTATGACGGATTGCGGCGTCTGCGCGGTCACGCCAAACTGATAGACGGCCGCTTCACCACCCTCCACGAGCGGCACCATGCGATCCGCGTGCATTTGGCTGATTTCAAGCAATCCGCTCGTGAGCGGCAGTGTTGCCTCGAAGGGCCGCGTGTCGAGATAATTCAGACCAAGAATCGCGGCGCGTTGACGTGTTGCCTGTTCATCGTTTTCACGGCGTCGTTCCTGAATCTTATCTTCGTCCATGTAGTCCACTATAGCATAAAACGCTTATGCAGCCAGGAGTGATACACTAGACATATGCCAGAAATCATCGTCATCGCACACAATATCCGCTCGACGCATAACATTGGATCTATTTTTCGGACGTGCGAGGGGTTTGGTGTGAAAAAAATCATTCTTTCTGGGTACACACCTTATCCTGACTTGTCGATTAAACACGACGCTCCGAGCTGCGCGTGGGTTGATGGCGAAATCACCTACAAGGATCCGCGTTTGCCCCATATCCGCGAGAAAATCACCAACCAAATCCACAAAACCGCCCTCGGTGCCGAGGCACTCGTGCCATTTGAGTATCTCGAAGATCTCGATGTATCCCGCTTCAAGGACGACGGTTACCGACTCGTCGCGCTCGAGCAAGACGCCCGATCGCATATACTACCCGACTACCACACGCCCACAAAAGTCGCCCTGCTTATCGGCGAGGAAGTCCACGGCATCACCAAAAACCTGCTCGACGAATGTGACGATTTCATCGAAATACCGATGCACGGACAAAAAGAATCATTCAATGTCTCCGTCGCGACCGGCATCGCACTGTATGCGCTGACTATTTGATCACCACGCAATCTTCGCCAAATAGTTTGACGAGACTGCCGACAAGCTCGTCCGTCACCTCGACTCGAAACGGCATTTTCAGGGCTGAATGCTTGTCCTCCCCAAGCACCATCACGACGTCTTGCTGGCCAGGAGCGCTATTGCACGCTTGCTTAAATGCGAGCAATGCATCGTGATTATCAGGTTTCTTGATGTGTACGTACATCGTCGTCAGTTTCTCAGATAGACGAGGCGGTGCGATCGTGACCGACGGTTGGGGCGCGGTCGCCGTCGCGCTTGTGACGGCCGCTTTTTTGCGATATACCTTTGCTCGCCCCGTTGGCGCGCTCATTTTGCGACCGGTCGATTCATACGACGATAATTCTTTGTCGCTCACAACATCAATCTCGTCGGCGATCATTTTTGCCTCATCGCCAAGGTTGCCCTCGCGGTCGCGGGCACTGATTTTTCCTGTCACCTTGACGACGATATCTTGGCGTAGTGCATCACCAAGCTGCTCGTATAGTTTTGGAAAAACAATGAGTTCTGCTTCACTCGTCTTGTCCTCGATACCGACAAAGGCCATCTTTGAGCCAGATTTCGTTACAATTGTCCGTATCGCCGTGACAAGTCCACCAATCGTCACTTTCTGTCCATCAATATTCGGCGTAACGTTGCGTAACGGAATCGTCTGCTCCTGAAAAAACGCGTCGAAATTATCCAGCGGATGCGCGCTGATATATAGCCCCAGTAGGTCGCGCTCCCACATGAGCATCTCCTTATCGGTATATCTCACTGGAGCGCGTTTGAGCTCCACCGTCGGGCGCACTGCGCTGTCGTCGAGCAAATTGCCAAACAGGTCGGTCTGGCCACTCAGCGCTTCTTTTTGCAGCTTCGACGCAAACGCGAGCAACGTATCGAGGTTAAAGAGCAGGTCGGACCGCTCGCCGAGACAATCAAACGCCCCCGCCTTGATAAGCGCCTCCCAGGCTTTGCGATTCACCTTCGACGTACTGACGCGTTTGGCAAAATCTTCGACACTCGAAAACTTTCCGTCTTCGTCGCGCGCCCGGATGATTTCCTCGACCGCGCCAAGACCAACGCCCTTGACCGCCGCCATACCGAAACGAATCTCTTTTTCGTCTGGCACGACGGCAAATTCGACAAACGACTCATTGACATCAGGGCTCAGCACCTTCATGTCCATATGCTTGCACTCGTTAATCTCGATGGCAAGGCGGTCGATATCATCGCGGTCGCTCGTCATGAGTGCCGCCATAAAAGCGTCAGGATAGTGCGCCTTCAGATACGCCGTCCAATAAGCAATCAATGCATAACATGCCGCGTGACTCTTGTTGAAACAATAGTTCGCAAACTCTTCCAGCTGCGCCCAAAACGTCTCGGCCTGCTCCCTCGTCGCACCGCTTACGTTGATCGCGCCCTCGACGAAGTCGACCTTTACCTTGCGCATCAGATCAATTTTCTTCTTGCCCACCGCTTTGCGTAGCGTGTCGGCCTGGCCACCGGTAAATCCACACCATTCCTTACTAATCTGCATAAATTGCTCCTGATAGACCAAAATTCCATAGGTGTTCTGAAGCGAGTTACGCATGCCCTCATGCAAATAGGTAATCGGCTCCTCACCGTGCTTGCGTTTAATAAAGCTGTCGATAAACTGCATCGGACCAGGGCGGTACAACGCCACCATAGCGATAATATCCTCGAAGGTCGTCGCCTTGAGCGCGCGCAGATAGCGCTTCATACCTGCCGACTCGAGCTGAAACACGCCGGTCGTATCGCCACGCTGCAGTAATTTATAGGTATCTTCATCGTCGAGTGGCAGCGTCGGAAGGTCAATCTTGGTTTTGTAGACTTTGCGAATAATGCGCATACAGTTATTAATAATCGTCAGGTTCGACAGACCTAAAAAGTCCATTTTGAGCAACCCCAACTCCTCGACTTCGTTCATCGGGAATTGCGTAGCGACGACGCCTTTTTGCGCTTGCTCAAGTGGCAAATATTTCACCAAGTCGTCAGGCGCAATCACGACGCCACAAGCGTGCACGCCGTGTGAACGAATCGTCCCCTCGAGAGTAATCGCGTGGTCGAACACCTCTTTGGTGGTCGGACTTGACTCGTATTCGTGTTTCAAGTCCTGATCTTCGACGATACTCTTCGCGAGTGGGATGTGATGCCCCATTACCGGTGGCGGAATCAGCTTCGATAGGCGGTCACTCTCTGCATAGGGCACCTGCAACACTCGTGCCACGTCGCGCACCGCCGCTTTCGCCGCCATTTTGCCAAACGTGACGATATTTGACACACGATCGGCGCCATACTTATCGGAGCAATATTGGATCACTTCGTCGCGACGCGTGTCCTGAATATCGACATCGATATCTGGCATGGAAATGCGGTCAGGATTCAGAAAGCGTTCGAAAAGCAAACCGTACTTCAACGGGTCGAGATCGGTAATACTCAGAGCATAGGCGATAATCGAACCAGCCGCCGATCCACGCCCTGGTCCAAAGATAATACCCTGCGCCTTGCCCCAGTTGATAAAATCTTGGACAATCAGGAAATAGCCGTCGTATCCCATTTTCTGAATAACGCCAAGCTCCATGTCGACCCGCTCAATCACCTCTGGCGATAACCTTTCTCGGATTTGCGCCGTCGGCATATCGGTCACCTCGTCAACCGACATACCTCCGTAGCGCCGTCCGAGCCCCTCAAAAACAAGTTTATCAAGATACGCTTTTTCCGACATGCCATTTGGCACCGGATACTTCGGGATGAGAATTTTGCCAAGTTCGATCTCGACGTTACAGCGATCGGCGATCGCTTTGGTATTTCGAATCACCTCCGGGTATTCTTTACCCCACCTTTTGATAATGTCACGCGGATCGGTCAGGTGAAGCTCGAACTGTTCGAGGCTCATACGGTTCTCGTCGGACAAGAACGATCCGGTACCGACGCAGAGCAAGATTTCATGCGCCGAACGATCCGAGTGATTAAGGTAGTGACCGTCACACGTCACAACCATTGGAATATCGAGTTCCTTAGACAACTTCTGGAGCCCTTCGTTGATCTTCGCCTGCACGTCCCACATGAACGGCGCCTCGGGGTGGCCGTGGTCCTGGAGCTCTAAATAATACCGATCGCCCAATAAATCCTTGTACCACGACGCAATTCGCTTCGCTTCCTCGTAGTTGTCGGCGCGCAGGTTCTCGCCGATTTCGCCGCTCGCACAGCCACTCAAAATAATCAAGCCAGCGTTGTACTTCTCGAGCAGTTCATGGTCCATGCGCGGCTTGTAGTACATGCCTTCGAGGTTGGCTTTTGTCGAAAGCATCATGAGATTTCGGTAGCCCTCATCATTCATCGCGAGAATCGTCAGGTGATACCGCGCTTTGTCCTTTGATGGGTCGCGGTCAAATCGCGAACGCGCCGCAATGTAGGCTTCAATCCCGAGAATCGGCTTGATTCCCGCCGCCTTGGCAGTCTTGTAGTAATCGAGGATACCGGTCATCGTCCCGTGGTCCGTCACCGCCGCCGCCTCCATGCCGAACTCCTGAACCCGCGCGACAAGGTCCTTAACCTTCGTCATACCATCTAGCACGGAGTGGTGCGTGTGATTGTGCAGATGCACGAAATCACTCGGCATGAGTTCTATTGGCTGGTCCTTTTTTTCGCTCCCCATAGCTCTTTTTATTATACGATACTCGCCACTCCGTCCGTGTAGTATTATTTTACACAAGCGCATTCTCACAGAACGGTGATACAAAAATACATCCGTATAACGGATGTATTTTATGGGAATAGCACGAAAACTACTTCTTTTTTTCGTCGTCCTTGCCCTGGAACTCAGCCCGAGCACTCTTGACAGCGCGATCAGCGCGGTCGCGGTAGTCCTCGACCGTCTTCTTCGTGTCGTCGATGAACGAATCGGCTTGCTTGCGGACGTCGCGATAGGCTTTTTCGCTCTTTTCCTTGATATCCTCGGCGTGCTTAGCTGCATCTGCCTTGAGCTCTTCAGCTTTCGCTTTGAGGTCGGCGCGCGTTTCCTTGCCCGATTTTGGTGCGGTAAGCAACCCGGCAACGAGGCCAGCCGCTGCGCCCAATAACGCTCCTAGTGCAAATTTGCCTTTTGACATATATGCCTCCTTATTTCTTCTTTTTACTCTTGATAAACGACCGCACCACTTTTGCGATCAGTACTGGCGAAACTGCCGAACTGATGCTTCGCGCCGCACCCTCGAGCTTGAGGGCCGCTCGCTCCGCGGTAGAGGTAATCGACTTGATTTGTTTCGTGACCCTAATCAGCATGATTGTCAAAATCACCGCAAGCAGTAGAAACACCGCAAGGAAGACTGACAGGATAATCACGAGAACTTGCGCCCAATCCATGCGTCAAGACTCCGTTTATTTTTAATGTTGCGCCGCTCGCGCGACTATTTCCAGTATAGCGCGATTTTGAGTCAAGACTGTAATCTTTTTCACAGCTTATTTGGCGTTTTGGTACTTTTCGCGCAAATGCGCTTCGAGCGCCGGGCCAAGTTTTGGATCGGCAAGCCCAAAATCAATCACGGTCTTGAGGTATTCGAGCTTGTCGCCAGTATC
>CAYSQL010000008.1:11474-14598 GCA_964433265.1 uncultured Candidatus Saccharibacteria bacterium
GTAAGCAAATCCTCATTCGGCACATCAAAATGGTCTTCGATCGAACGCTTACTGCTGCTTCCGACGATAATAATATCTTTGACGCCCGCCTCGACGAGATCCTCAACGAGGTACTGAATCACTGGTTTGTCGATAATCGGTAGCATTTCCTTTGGCATTGCTTTTGTCCATGGTAAAAACCTCGTGCCAAATCCGGCAGCAGCAATAATCGCTTTAGTTGGTCGTTTCACTGACATCCCCTCCATTCATTTGACATTAATACTCGGGAACCGATTACTTCGGTCGCAATCGCAGATTATACGCCCATCAGTTACAACCTCTCGCGAATGAGCTTTTGTGCCAATGCCGGGTTTGCCTTGCCATGCGACTGCTTCATGACTTGGCCGACCAGGTAGCCAATTGCCTTGTCCTTGCCCGCCTTGATGTCCTCGATCGAGGCCGCGCTCGCTGGATCGGCCAATACATCATCGACAACCTTGGCAATCGCACCTTCGTCGCTGATCTGGAGCAGATTCTTTGCTTCGGCGATTGTACGCGGATTTTCGGCGCCGGCGAGCAGTTCGTTAAAAATTTCCTTTGCCGCACCGCTCGAGATCTCGGCTTTTTCAGTCATAGTGGCAAGCTCGATCAAATCATCGACCGACACATACGGCGCCTCGGCGTTGGTCGCGCCCGGCTCGTCATCAGTATGGGCGCCAACCGCACTCGCGTACCAGTGCGCCACCCGCTTCGCCGTGTCGGCACCGGCTTTCTCCTGGATTTCCGTCACGATGCGTGCGTAATTTTGGTTCGCCAGCAGCGCATCAACGACGGAGCGGTCAAGCGACAAAACGACCCATTTTGCACGATATTCCGCCGGCATCATCGGCACTTCGCTTTGGATATCGGCGATTTCCTCGTCACTCAGCACGATTGGCGGAATATCGGGGTCGGGCATGTAGCGATAATCCTGCGCGTCCTCTTTGGAGCGCTGGCTAAACGTCGTCTGCTTGGCGTCGTTCCAACCGCGCGTTTCCTGAATGACGCGTTCGCCTTTTTCGATCAATTCGACCTGGCGATGAAACTCGTATTCCGCCGCGCGCTCAATGCTCCGAAAGCTATTCAGGTTCTTGATTTCGGCACGTTTGCCAAGTTCCGTCGCGCCCTTGAGCGCCACCGAAATATTCACGTCAAAGCGCTGATTGCCATGATATAAATCGCCATACGAAACGCCCGCATATACCATCAAGCGGTGCAATTCCTGGCAAAACGCCTTGGCTTCGCTCGGAGAATGCATATCCGGCTCGGTCACGACCTCAATGAGTGGCGTGCCAGCACGATTGTAGTCGGCAAGTGAATAATTATCATAATGCGTCAGCTTGCCCGCGTCGGTCTCGAGATGCGCATGATTAATCCGCACGCGTACGCTTCCGCCGTCGTCAAGCGGCGCTTCAACGATACCGGCCAAAATTGTCGGCTGGTACATCTGCGTAATCTGGTAACCATTTGGCAAGTCGGGGTAGAAATAATGTTTGCGATCAAACCGGCTGACGCGCGCCACGTCGGCGTTCATCGCTTTCGCCGCTTTGATGGCGAGATCGACTGCCCGGCGATTAAGCACTGGCAGCATACCCGGTAGCCCATAGTCAATTGGGTGCACGACGCTATTTGGCTCCTTGTCGCGCGCGTCGTTATCGGCTGGGCTGAATAATTTCGTCTCGGTCGCAAGCTGGACGTGGCTCTCAATGCCAATCGTCATTTCATATTTTGCTAATATGTCTTCGGTAATCATTAGATAGCTCCCAAATCTTTTAGTGCCTGCTTAAATGCGGAGAGCGTGCGCGCCGCCGTGGTGTAGTCGACAGTGTAATCGGTTTCGTGTGCCAGCTGATTGCGCACCTTATGAGCGCCCCAGACGTAATTTGCGTTGCGCCACGTCGATTGCGCCGATTTCATGCGCTCGCCCATCGTATCACCCCTAAACCGCCGCTCCTTGAGAGCTTGGTCGACTAGTTTGTCGGCATTCATGATGGCAAGTGGAAAGGTCGCCGGATTATTACGCACGAGGCTATTCTCAATCTCGAGCCACTTAGTCTGAAATTTTTCGCGATTCAAATCAGGTGATTTACGCGAAAATGAAAGATAGATCACCCCGACGACCGCAATGATAAGCACGGCAATCAGGATAAAAAACATCGCATTCACCTGCATACTACGCCTCCTCCAGCGAACGCGCGAGAGCGAGTAATTTCGCATCACTTTTTGCTGGACCGATCAACTGCACGCCGATTGGTAATCCCGTGGTGTTTTCGCCCGCAGGAACGCTCAGCGCTGGCAACCCCGCCAAACTCGCCGGAACCGTCATGATATCCGAGAGGTACATCTTCACTGGATCACTCGTGTTCTCGCCAATACCAAACGCCGGCGTCGGTGCTGTTGGCATCACCAGTATGTCGTATCGCTCAAACAGTTCGTTGAACTCATTGATAAGGACCGTGCGCGCTTTTTGCGCTTTCAGATAATATGCATCGAAGAAGCCGCTAGAAAGCACGTAACTGCCAATCATAATGCGCCGCTTATTCTCCGTCACGAAGCCTTCGTTGCGTGAGCGACCATAAAGCTCCGCGAGCGTCTTGGCACCACTCGCTCGCGCCCCAAAACGGACGCCATCATAGCGCGCGAGATTGCTCGAAACTTCGGCAGGAACCACAATATAGTACATCGCAAGCGTGTATTTGAGGACGGGCAGCGACACTGTCTCAACCGTATGTCCAGCCCGCACCGCTTTGTCTAGATAGGCCTGGGTCTTCTCGCGAACAGCCATATCGACGCTATCAGTCATCGATTCGCTGATGATGCCAATTTTTAGTGATTGAGGGGCTTTTTCGGGCACAAAGAAATCAGGCAACGTCGTCATATCTCGCTTATCGCGCCCCGCCATGATATCCATGACAAGCGTGACGTCGTCGGCTTTTTTTGCAAAACAGCCGATTGTATCGGTACTGCTTGCCATCGCTACGACGCCATACCGGCTCACCGTACCATAGGTCGGTTTGATGCCATAGACGCCGTTGAAACTGGCTGGCTGACGGATCGATCCGCCCGTGTCGGTACCGAGGGCGAATGGCACGACGTCAAGCGCCGT
>CAYSQL010000009.1:0-7600 GCA_964433265.1 uncultured Candidatus Saccharibacteria bacterium
TGATTGGCGCGCCGACGGTCGAGGCAAGCACGCGCAAAGCGACGATTCGCTGGACGACGGAGCGGGGAAGTGATAGCAAAGTACAATACGGCACGACGAGCGGCACATATCAGCCGACCGAGGCGGCGCTCAGCGACCAAACGAAGGTACATAGTGTCGATCTCAATAATTTACAACCAGGCACGACGTATTACTACAAGGCAAAGTGGACGGACGAGGACGGTAATATGGGGACAAGCAGCGAGCTGATGTTCACGACTTTGCCAGCGCCGACGATCCGCGACGTCAAAGTGTTGCGTCGAACGCTCACAAGCGCGTCGATTCAATTTACCTCGACCGATGCGACAGCGGTTAAACTTGAGTATGGTAAATCGCATCAGTTCGGGAGTGTGACGACGACCAATACGTCGAAATCCGAATCGACCTATACAGTACAGCTCGACGGTCTCGATGACGGCGCGACGTACTACTATCGCCCGACGACGGTCGACGCCGATGGGTACGAGGCACAAGGTGACGAATATTCCTTTGCGACGCCACCGCGTCCGAGGATCAGCAACCTTCGGTTCCAACCGGTTGACGGCGAGCCGACGAGCACACAAAAGGTGAGCTGGACGACCAATGTTCCCGCGAATTCGTCAATCACCTATGGTGTGGCGGGTAGTAATGGTTCGGATATCCTCGACTCAAAGTTAGTGACTGGTCACGAGGTTGTCATTCGAGACCTCAAGGATAATTCGAGCTACTTCCTCCTGGCACAGAGTCGCGACGCCGACGGGAATCTCGCCGTTTCTGATCGGCAAGCATTTAGGACAGCGCTCGATACGCGACCACCAAAAATATCCGACGTGAGCATAGAGACGTCAATCAAGGGCACGGGCGGTGATGCGCGCGGACAAATTGTGGTGAGCTGGCACACTGACGAACCGGCGACGAGTCAGATTGCCTACGGGCAGAACGCTGGATCGCTCAGTAGTACAACAGTCGATGACAATAAGCTTTCGACCGAGCATGTCGTGGTTGTATCTGATCTACGTACCGCGAGTGTGTATCATCTGCAGCCGTTGTCGCGTGATGGCGCTGGCAATTTGACAAGGGCAAGCGAGCAATCATCGATTGTTGGTCGGCCGACCGATAATGTCCTCACTATCATCCTTAACGCATTGTCGCGGACATTTGGGCTCTAAATATATGGATAACACGCAAAAACCGCCATCACCACACGAACACGCTCGTTCTGGTGCTATCACGGTAAAGAATATTACGCGCACATTTACGCGCTCCAACGAAACCGCGGCGGTGAAGAGCGCCAGCTTCACTATTCCAGATGGTAGTTTCACTATCATTTACGGCCCCTCGGGGAGCGGCAAGAGCACGTTGCTCAATTGCCTTGTGGGGCTCGATCAGCCGTCAAAGGGGACGGTTGCCTACGATGGCAAAGATTTGTATCAGCTTTCGCCAAATGAGCGGGCCTATTTTCGAGCGCACACGCTAGGGATGGTGTACCAGTCGAATTTTTGGGTCAAAAGCCTCACGGTGCTCGAAAACGTCGCGATGCCTCTGACGTTCCTGGGCGCATCCGCGGAAGACGCAAAAAAAGGCGCCATGGACTCGCTCGCCCGTATTAATATGCAGCAGTACGCACGGGCGTATCCCTTCAACCTATCTGGCGGCGAGCAGCAGCGCGTCGCGATGGCACGCGCGACGGTCAACAATCCGAGCTATCTTGTGGCTGATGAGCCGACGGGCAACCTCGATAGCCAGTCGGGCGATGCGGTGATTGATTTGCTGCGTTATTACAACCGCACGCTTTTGCGCACGGTGGTGCTTGTGACGCATAACCTGGCGTATTTGCCAATCGCGACACAATTGCTGACTATCGAGGACGGCATAGTTAAAGAAGTTGGTGGCGCTGATCGTCGGGCGGTGATTGAACGCTTGCTCGCCGACACGGAACACCGCATGGATCAATGGAGGCAAGCGTGAGTACCGCCAGACCACGCCGGCATCTGTTTACGTCGCATCAAGCGAAGACCACTTGGCGGCTGCATATTCGTTTCTCGGCGTTGTTGCACATGGCACTTGCTAATTTGCGGTTTAAGCGGTTTCGTAGCGCGATTACCATCATCGGGATTGCGATTGGCACGGGGTCGGTTTTTATGCTGCTGTCATTTGGGATTGGTCTGCAGGATTTGGTGTCACGTCAAATCCTGCAGGGGCAGTCGATTAACACCATTGATATCAATGCGTCGGGTTCGAGGGTGCTCAAGATCGACGATGCGACAGTAAAGAGTATCGCGGCGATTTCGCATGTCGATAGCGCAAGCGGTTTTTATGCGAATGCCGGCAAACTGACGATTGGCGGTGCGACGGCAGATGTCGTGGCGTATGGCGTCGACCGTTTGTACCTCGATACCGCTAACCTCGTCATGGGCGCGGGGAGCTTGATTGATCCGAGTAAATCGGACGAAATTGTCGTCAGTAGTGCAATTCTCGACTCGCTCGGTGTGCAAGACGCGAAAAAGACCCTGGGGTCGACGATATCGCTCACCGTAAAGCAGAGTGACGGAGTGACGATTGATAAGAAACTGACAATCGTCGGTGTTGTGTCGTCGGGTAATGGCCAAGAGGTGTTTGTGCCGGCGCGCGTCTATATCGACGCCGGCGCAACGACGTATGCTGGCGCAAAAGCGCAGGCTGCTGACCGCTCTGCGATCAGTGCTATTCGTAAAAAGATTGAAGGGTTTGGCTACGAAACGACTTCGCCGATTGACACGCTCAACCAGGTTGATCAAGTATTTCGTATTTTACGCGTAATACTTGTCGGGTTTGGTCTTATCGGTATGAGTATCGCGATTCTCGGCATGATTAATACGCTGACCGTGTCACTGCTGGAGCGCACCCGTGAGGTGGCGCTGATGCTGGCGCTTGGTGCGCGTCCGCGCGATATGCGGCAGCTATTTATCATTGAAGCGGTGGCGTTGTCGCTGATTGGCGGAATAGTGGGGGTTGCAGGCGCATTGATGGTGAGTACCGTGATTGACGCAGTGCTGAATCAATTGGCGCAGAGTCGCGGTGTTGGCGCTCATTTTACGGTCTTTGCTATGCCGTTATGGCTGATTGCGGCAACGCTCGCTTTTATGGCGCTTGTAGGGTATATTGTTGCCTTCGTGCCAGGCCGACGCGCCGCTCGGATTAACTCGATCGAAGCGCTACGCCGAGAGTAACATCTGTTGTTCTCGAGGCGGCAGTTTTTGTGGTAATAAAAACACCTAAAAAAGCTTGAAATCCACACATGTAGTGCTTATAGTATTTATCAGACGCTACATATGTAGTAGTTCAATAAAAAACACACATTAGCAAGGGAGCGACACAGCTAGCCCATCCTGCGGGTATGGGGTATCTTTGCTGCGCTCCTGGCGGAAAGCATCTGGGGAGGTGTTGTGTGGGTATACTAACGATAAAAAGGGGAATAGGGAAATGACGAGCGATATCCACGTGGTCAAGCGCGACGGCACCCGTGAACCATTCGACGCCAATAAGATCAATATCGCGTTGGTGAAGGCGAGTGAAGGTCTGCCCGATCAAATCGCGAAAGTCGTGCAAGTGGCGACCGAGCTGCAACTGACATTATTTGACGGTATTACCTCGCAGGAGCTCGATGAGGCGGTGATTCAGACGGCGCTACAAAACGTCAAAGACGATCCGGACTTCGATACGATTGCGGCACGTTTGCTACTCAAAAATATCTACAAAAACGTGCTTGGCGACTACGAGACAAGCGCCGACCTCAAGAAACTGCACGCCACTGAGTTTCCAAAGTACATCAAACAATCGGTCAAAGACGGTCTGCTTGACGCTCGTATGGCGGATAGCAAGGTGTTTGACCTTAAAAAATTGGCTGCGACACTCGAGCCAAGTCGCGACAAACTGAGCAAATACCTCGGTGTTATCACCAACCGCAACCGTTACGCCCTGCGCAAGCAAAACGGCGACCCGATCGAGACACCGCAATTCACGCATATGCGCATCGCCATGGGGCTGAGCTTCAACGAAAAAGATCCCACGGGCGCCGCGATTGAGTTTTATGAACATATGAGCCGGCTGGAGTACTTGCCGGGCGGGTCGACGCGCGTTAATGCCGGCGGTTCGTTCCCGCAGCTCAGTAACTGTTTCGTGATTGATGTCGAGGACGACATGGAGTCTATCGCCAAGAGTGTGCGCGACACGATGTGGATTGCGAAGGGCACGGGCGGTATCGGTATCAGCATGAACAAGCTCCGTTCTGCGGGTAGCCCCGTCAAGACGACCAATACAGTATCGACTGGTCCGCTGCCATTCATGAAAATGGTCGACACGGCGCTGTTTGCCGTCAGCCGCAAGGGTAAAAAAGCCGGCGCGGCGGCAATTTACATGGAAAACTGGCATCTTAACTTCCCGCAGTTTATGGATCTTCGTGAGAACAACGGTGATCCATACTACCGCACGCGGTTCGCGAATATTGCGGCATATATTAGTGACGAATTCATGAAACGCGTCCAAAAAGAGCAGGATTGGTATCTGTTTGATCCCGCTGAAACGCCGGACTTGTCGGAACTGTATGGCGAGGCATTTAGTAAGCGCTATGCCGAGTATGTCAAAATGGCCGAGGCGGGGAAGCTCCGCGTCTTCGATAAGGTGCCAGCTCGCCAGCAGTGGCGCCAAATCCTGATTCGCCTCCAGGCATCGAGCCATCCGTGGATTACCTGGAAAGACAGTATCAATTTGCGCGCCATGAACAACAACAAGACGACGATTCACTCGTCGAACCTATGTACCGAGATTACGTTGCCGAACGACAAAGACAATATCGCCGTCTGTAACCTCGTGAGCATCAACCTGAGTGCCTTTCTGAACCGCGAAGAGCGCTCGTGGAACTGGGAGCGACTCGAGCCGGCAGTGCGCAGTGCAGTTCGCCAACTCGACAACCTCTGTGATATCACTGACACGCCAATTCCTGAAGCGCTGCACTCGATTCAAACGACGCGCGCGCTTGGCCTTGGTATCATGGGCTTTACAGATGTCATCGAGAAACTTGGCTATAGCTACGAAAGCGAAGAAGCCTACGACCTGATAGATCAGCTGGCCGAATTTATCAGTTACTACGCGATTGACGAGTCGGCCGAAATGGCAAAAACTCGCGGTATTTATCCTGATTTCGAGGGAAGTGGTTGGAGCAAGGGCTTGCTCCCAATCGACCTCGTTGATATTCAGGCAAAAGACCGTAAGGTCAAGGTTGATGTCACGCGCAAAAAACGCCTTGATTGGGAAGCTTTGCGAGCAAAAACCACCAAGGGTATGCGTAACTCTACCCTGATGGCGGTCGCGCCAACGGCCAATATCGCGCACGTGGCGGGGACGACGCCGGGGCTCGATCCACAGTTTGGTCAGATTTTCTCGCGCAGCACGCTAAATGGTAAGTTTCTCGAGGTAAACACCAACCTTGTTCGCGATCTCAAGGCGTTGAACCTATGGGACGAGGTGAAGGAGCAGCTCCTTGTCGAGCAGGGGGATCTCACGAATATCGATGTCATTCCGCAGCAGCTCAAAGACATTTACAAAACCTGCTTCCAGCTGTCGCCATTCGCATTCATCGAAGTCGCAGCACGCGCACAAAAATGGGTCGACCAAGCGATTAGTCGCAACATGTACCTCGAGAGCCGCAGTATCGACGACATGGAGAAAGTCTACATGGAAGGCTGGAAGCGCGGCCTCAAGACGACCTACTACCTGCACATGAAGCCACGGCATCAGGCGGAGCAAGCATCGGTACGGGTCAACAAAACCGAAGAAATTAACAAAAGCGGCGCCAAAAAAGTTGGCTTTGGGTTCGCGAAAAAGCAATCAGTCTAAGGAGGGTACGATATGAACGCAGCAACAATTATTAACGACGATATGACGCTTGAGGAAAAACTCCAAGCAATCAGCGACGCGATCGCACAGGCACAGGCGACGGCTAATGACGATGCCGCAAAAACCGGCATGACAGCCGCGCCTGTCGATCCAGCTGATTTAACGATGTGTGAGGGGTGTCAGTAAGATGCTAGCACGGGGGATACGCAGTCGAGAACTAACGCCCGAGGAAGTTCAGTTGCACATGAGAAGTCGAACGCCGCAGGAGTCGCGCGCACTCCGGGGTCTTGGTGAGCAGCCGCCGGTAGTTCCGCGGGAAGTGCATAGCCGAGAGGTGACGCCCGAGGAATTCGAGGCGTACCTCGGCGGATGGACGCCAGAAGACTCGCGCCGGCGCATGGCTCAGGTTACGTTGCAACTTGCCCAAGGTGCCGATGTGCTTATGATGATGCAACCCGTTGATGCTAGCGCGGGGCGGCCGACGCAGATTTCCGAGCGTTGCGGCTATTCAGCTCTAGAGTAACTAATATCACAGACATAACAGCAAATAATCTGCTACGCTATAGCTAGCGTGGGTATTAACGAATAAAGGAGGCGCTATGGCGAAACTACTCGGCTCAGGAATCCAAGACGGACTACTTCTCAAGCCAATCCACTATCAATGGGCGATGGATTTGTACGACCAAGCGGTCGCGAATACCTGGTTTCCAAATGAAATTCAGTTGGCGCAGGATCTCGCCGACTGGGAAAAAATGAGCGATGAAGAGCGCCACGCCGTGACGTTCCTCATGAGCTACTTCAACCCGAACGAGCTGCTCGTGAACAAAGCACTGGCATTCGGCGTGTATCCGTATGTCAACGCGGCAGAGTGCCACCTGTATCTCGCTAAACAGATGTGGGAAGAGGCCAATCACTGCATGGCGTTCGAGTACGTGCTCGATACGTTTCCGATTGACCGCGAGGCGGCCTATGCGGCGCACGTCGACGAGCCGGTGATGGCGGCCAAGGAAGAGTTCGAATACAAATTTATCCGCCGCATGACTGAAGACACGCTCGATATCACGACGGTCGAAGGCAAAAAAGACTTCGTGCGGAACTTGATCGCCTACAACATCATCCTCGAAGGTATCTGGTTCTACTCGGGCTTCATGGTGGCGCTCAGTTTCCGTCAGCGCAATCTGTTGCGCAATTTTGGTAGCCTCATCGACTGGGTGGT
This sequence comes from uncultured Candidatus Saccharibacteria bacterium, assembly GCA_964433265.1. Taxonomy (GTDB): domain Bacteria; phylum Patescibacteriota; class Saccharimonadia; order Saccharimonadales; family Saccharimonadaceae; genus Saccharimonas. Next base: position 7,109 of record CAYSQL010000009.1, read on the forward strand.
GCGCGATGAGTCACTCCACCTCAAGTTCGGAATCAACCTGATCCTGACGACTATCGAGGAAAACGAAGAGCTCCAAGACGAAGACTTTGCGGCGGAAATTAAGCAAATGATTCTCGACGCCGTTGCCATGGAAGAGGAGTACAACCGTGCGCTGCTGCCAAAAGGCATCCTCGGCCTCAACGCTGATTATGTGAACCAATACGTCAAATACATGACCGACCGTCGTCTAGAGGAGCTCGGTTTTGGCGCGCACTACAACGTTAGTAACCCGGCTAAATGGATGGCGACGGCAAACGACACCTACGAGCTGGTGAATTTCTTTGAAAGCACCAATACGAGCTACGAGGTGAACGCTGGCAACGCCGAGGGGACGCTTTCGAGCGACAAGGATAAAAAATCGGAGAAATAACTGACGAATTCGAAGAATATTCTGGCGCACGCTGGAATGGAAAACCCCGGCCGCGTAATGCGACCGGGGTCTTCGTTCTTCTG
>CAYSQL010000009.1:7700-11832 GCA_964433265.1 uncultured Candidatus Saccharibacteria bacterium
GCTTGATTTGCTCGAGCTGTTTCGTGCTCAAGAGGTGCAACATGGCACCCTCCTCCTATCTATTGATTGTGAAGAACGAAGATATGAAAATTGTAAAATAAATACAAAAAAATGTCAACTACCACGCGCTGACCCACCCACACTTCCTAGCCAAATAACGCAAAAAGCGACATACTGTTTTCGTTATCTACCAAAACAAGGAAAACAAATATGTCGCCAACAGCTATTGTAGCTGGTTCACGCCAGCTTACTCAAACAAAACTCATGTCAGTCATACCAAAGAAGTGGTTACCGCAGTTTCAATTCGGTCTCAAGGCCTATACACTCAAGCCATTTCAGAGTGCGGCAAGTAATGCCCGGTCAGTAGTAGCTAACCCTAACACTGCCGCCCGTAAGAGCGAGCGATTGCTTGCCAATGCAAACCTCGCCGATCAATTCGGTACCATCTTTGACCAATTACACCTCGTTCGCCCCAATAGCTACGTCAATTGTGACCACAGTGACGTTCATGGGCTCACCGCCTTTGTTGGTGCGGTACAAACCAGGAATGGCAGGGCCATTCCCTGCCTGGTAGAAACCACCTACAGTGACCGGCTGCCTGGAATAGGTTCTGCTCATTCCACCAAACACACTGACCGCCTGCGGTGTGCTCGTACCGAAGAGCGAACACACACCAGCTTCACGGGTCACTACATTGACGCCCTGCAAACGATGGCAGACCGCTTGGGTTTCTGGCCTAAGCTCGTCTTTGACCGTGGCTTCGGGAATGAGTCCCTCGTGACACATCTCCAGTCAGAAGGGGCTACCTTTTACATTAGGTTCAAGGGTGACCGACTGGTCACCCCAAGCGGAACGGCAACTGCCGTTCCGACCAAGCAGCTCCCGAATACTGACGAGACGGTGCGTGTATACGGATTGCCTCTTCGAGTGATCCGCTCACCAAAGAGCAGACGAGCCAAAGAGCCCTGGTATATTCTCACTAATGACCACGCAAGTAGCCGGGACAAGATTGTCCGGATATACTACCATCGGTTTGAGATTGAAGAGAGTTTCAAAGATCTCAAACACCTGTTTGAGTTTGACCATGCACGGTTTTCCAAACCAAACAGCTTAAAAGTACTCCTCTGGTTCATCTTTTTGGGCATGGCACTGCTCTATGTTATTACTAAACCAACCAAACAACAGCAACACAACACCAACCCCAAGAAACGTATCTCTTGGATAAGAGCTGCCTATGAGCAGCTTCTACAGGGCTACGCCCTGTTGTTTTGGGAACCGGAGAGAGTTAGGTGAAGTGTGGGTGGGTCAGTACCACGCGTATCGTAGGGGTTGTGGGGGCGTGACAATGTAATGGTCTAAGGTGGATGCTGAAATTATGACGCTTTTGTCTTTGGTGATAATTTGTGCTATACTATAGATAGTTTGGTCGCACGGAAGGCAATTCTACGCGACAATACACACAATTCACAAACATAACGATGCGTCACTTTTTGTTATCGTTCGGCGAAAAGACCGATTTTTTAGAGTGGCGCCCCAGAAAGAGGGTACTGCCTATTCATGTTCTCATCACTATCATCACGTAATTTTCGACTGTTTTCGATCGGACAAATAATTTCACTAATCGGCTCGTGGATTCAAGCTGTCGCCATGAGCTGGCTCGTGCTCGATATGACGGGCAGCGGCACGCAGCTCGGGCTGATTACGGCGATTCAATTCGCGCCGATGCTGCTGCTCGGCCTCTATGGTGGCCTGCTCGCCGATAAATTACCAAAACGCAAGGTGCTCGTCGCGACGACACTTGCGTCGCTCGTCCTCTCGGTTGTACTTGGCGCGCTGATTATCTTTGGCGCTGCCAAGTTGTGGATGCTCTACGTCATGGCGACGATTTCTGGACTGATTATGGTGATCGACAACCCGACGCGCCAGGCGTTCATCGGGGAAATGGTGGGACGGAACCGCATCCGCAATGCTGTCACGCTCAATTCGATGATTTTTAATATCACGCGCGTGGTCGGTCCGTCGATTGCTGGCCTTGCAATTAATTACCTCAATATCGGCGCGGCGTTTTTGCTCAACGCGGCGTCATTTATCGCCGTGCTCATCTCGCTGATGATGCTCCGAACGAGCGAACTCCACACCGAACTGCCGGTGGTGAAGCAAAAAGCTGGCAAAGGAGAGATTATGATAGGCGTTCGCTATGCCTTCGGTTCACGAAAAATCCGCGCCGCGCTACTTATGATGGTGCTCATCGGGGCGTTTACTTATGAATTTTCGGTCAGTTTTCCGCTTTTCGCGACAAAAGTCCTCCATGGCAATGCCAATACCTATAGCTACATGATGGCAGCGATGGGTATCGGTTCGATTCTTGGTGGCCTGTGGGTCGCGAAATTTCCGTTCCGTAGCGCCAAGGCGTTGGTGCCGATTGCCGCATTGTTCGGCGGCGCGACACTCCTGGTCGCGGTCTCACCGACGCTCCCGCTTGTTCTGATGATGCTGGTCGTGCTCGGCATAGCTTCGACGTTCTTTGCGACGCTCGGTAATAGCACCCTGCAATTGAATAGCTCGCCAGATATGCGCGGACGAGTGATGGCGCTTTGGGGCATGGCTTTTACGGGCATGACACCACTGGGCGCGCCAGTCGTTGGCTGGGTAGGTGAACATACCGGCGCACCGGCAAGCCTCGCTGTCGGTGGTGTCGCGGCGCTCGCCGCGGCGGGTCTTGGCTATACGATACTCTTTGGTAGGTCTGCCTACCGTACGGCTGCGGGTCGGCATTCCGCCCATACGCGAGTCGAACATAGCTAAAAAATGAAAAGCGCCCGGCACGCGAAAAGGCTGGGCGTTTCCGTGTGTCGGGCGGGGGTGATGGATGGGTGTGTGCGCGAGTTTTATACTCTTTCGAATCAGCGCAAGCAAGACTGGCGGACGGGCTACCCGATTTTTTGACTACAGCGAATCTTTTGCTTCGTCTATATTGAGCACGATTACGTCACCGCCGTATTCTAGGAGGTCTTTGTCGCTCGAAATGATAATCGCATCATATTGTCGTGCGAGTTGTACGACATGGCTATCGTTGATGTCGCGGATATCTATGACCGCCTCTTCGGTGCAAGGTCGGACAAATTTTTCTAACTTAGCACACATAAAGCGAATCGTCGCTCGTGATTGTTTGGGGGTCGCATGACGCGCAAAAGCTTCAAACTCGGCAATGATGACATCGCTTAACACGACGGTGTGCGTCGTTAAAAGATGGCGAAACACCTCTTCTGGCTTACCACCAAAGAAGATTGCGGCGATAAGTATACTAGTATCGATGACGATAGCTATTTTAGGTTTGCTGGAACCACCGGCTTGATTGGCGGCGTTTTGCAACAAGCCATTCAGCCGCCTCCTGCGCTGAGCTAAACTCACTTTTGGCACCGATTTGTTTGCCTTCACGGAATATATACTCCCATTCTACCTCTCGCTTCATGTATTCGATTGCGGCTGTGCGCAAAAAATCGCTACGGCTCGCGAACTGTTTTTCGGCAATTGCATCAATTTCTTTTACGAGTGCCTTTGGAAACGATATGTTAAAAGTTTGCGTATTTGTCATGGCATTGACTCCCTTGTTTACCGCGTGGTGTCGCGTACCTACATTGTATGTAAATTGTATATAAATGTCAATACAAAAATTATACAAGGAGAATGAGCTGTTCTTTTCTTTATGCTTGAAAAGAAGCAAAACACGGCGCTTCGCGACGCTCGTGCACGAGGTGCGAACATTCCCATTGTTGCCACCTAGCTGTAGCCGGGTTTTCAATCGGTAGTCGGATGATTCAAGGTGACACTCACTAGGCGTGCTATTCGAAGCTCCTGTATCTGTCGTTGGATGAATGCTTTACGGCGTGTCGGGGAGGTTTTGAGATTCAGATTTATTGTCACTTGATTTATCCCCTCGTCATTCTCATAATAAAAGGCAGCTTGAATTCAACCGTGCGACCGCCCGCGCTTTGGTTCGCGACTCTCCGCTACAAGTAGGGTAGAATGCACAACATAGCACGCTACATCTAGCGTGCATTTTAAAAACCGTGCTATAATGAAATCCCATGGAAGAGCAATCATCGATGGGTAAACAGACAAAATATATATT
>CAYSQL010000009.1:11932-14362 GCA_964433265.1 uncultured Candidatus Saccharibacteria bacterium
GAGGGGAGCCAGTTTCACATCGTGGAAATCGGCGGCACGGTCGGTGACTACGAAGGCCTGAGTTTTATCGAGGCGATTCGCGAGTTTTCCCAAAAAGTCGGACGAGCAAATTGTTTGTTCGTGCACGTGGTATTCGTGCCATATCTCGAGGTGAGTGGTGAGTACAAAACCAAACCGGCGCAGAACGCCCTGGCCGATTTGCGCGGTTTTGGTATTATGCCGGATGTCGTGGCGGTCCGTACCGAAGGCAAGCGCCCGGCGGGTGCCTCGGTCGCGAACAAAATTAGTATGTTTAGCGGTGTGCCACTCGAGGGCATCGTGATGATGCCAAATGTCGATACGGTGTACAAGATTCCACTTACTATCGCGCGCGACCTTGGGGCGACGCTGACGAAATTCTCTGGTATCACGACCGAGCCCGATCTTTCACAGTGGGAGCAATTGGTGCATAGCGACAGAGCTGAACACAAAAAAACCGTGACCATCGGCCTGGTTGCAAAGTATGTTGATAACTCTGACACCTATCTATCGGTGACCGAAGCACTCAAATCGGCCGCGTGGTCGCAAAAAAGCGACGTCGCAATCAAATGGATTAATGCCGAGATGGCGACTGATGAAGATTTCGCCAGCGTGGATGGTTTAGTTGTGCCGGGCGGCTTCGGCTCGCGTGGCGTCGAAGGAAAAATCGCGGCGGCGCGGTATGCGCTCGAGCACAACGTGCCATATCTTGGCCTCTGCCTAGGACTACAGGTCGCGGTGATCGCGGCGGCGCGTCGCTCAGGACTCGAGGATGCGAATAGCACGGAATTTGCTATCGAGACGCCGCATGACGTGGTCTATATCATGCCGGGGCAAGAGGGGATGGAGTCGACGGGTGGCACGATGCGCCTTGGCGATTATCCAGCGACGCTCGTCGAAGGCTCGCTCGTCGCCTCGCTCTATAATATCGACCACGTTATCGAACGCCACCGTCACCGCTATGAAGTCAACCAGCGATTCATCAGTAATATCAAAAAAGGCGGCCTGACTATTAGCGGCACCTCACCGGATGGTTCACTTGTTGAATTTATCGAAGCGCCAAAAAATAATTTCTTTGTCGCTACTCAGGCGCATCCAGAATTCCGTAGCCGGCCGACGCGGGCGCATCCGCTATTCGTCGGACTTGTAAAAGCATCAATTATGTGATATAATTTACTCATTATGAGGCATTCGTTTCATCCCTATGGCCCCGATGCGCCAGTCTTTGATCTCGGTAGTGGTTTTGACGACCCAAGAATCAGTGATGAGGGGGTGCTTGAACTCGCTCCTAATGCGCAGCACGCAATACATTTATTTCTCGGCGCAACCGCATTGGAGATGGTGCGTATCACGTTTCCAGGTGACACGTTAGCTGATCAGTCGGCAAACCCTTTAACGAGAGGTCCGCGAAACGCGTATGTTATTCGTGTCCTCGGTCGTTCAGAGGGCGAAGGTGTCTTGATTGATGATGAGCTCGTGCCGGCGACAGATTCTTCGGGTGCGCCGGGCAGCGACGAGTGGAGGATGGGCAAGGAGTTGATTATCGGTCGCCAAACGACGCCAGAGCTTCACTTACCGACGACGGTAGGTCGAAGGCATCTGTCGATTCGCCTAGGAGCTCCTGCGGGTAATATACATTTGCAGGATTTAAACAGCACAAATGGCACCCTTGTGGGCTTGCACCCGGAGGATGTCGGCTTGATTCTTCCCCCGCGCAAGCTGATAAGACCTAGTAAAAATGGCATGGTAATGTGGACGGAAGAAAATCAGCGATGGCAGCGTCCAGAGTGATAGCGCTTCGTCTAGTTGCGCGAACTGAGCGACCGATATTTGACTTATCATACGGTTTATGCTAATATGACCGCATGGCTGAAGAAAAACAAACAGAAGAAGAAGTAACGATCGAGCCGCAATTACACAAGGATGATATCGACGCTCTGCGCTACGTCCTCGAGCATGTACGCGGTGCGACGCCGAGTTCGCTCTCTGCACCGGTTTTTGCTGACGAAGAGTAGTTCGCGCCCACCTCTGATATAATAGGGGGCATGGAACATATTTCTCTGGCAATCGCGGCACTGGTTCGCGATGTATATCATCAGGACGCAACGATTCACTTGTCGCGTCCCGATGCACAATTTGGTGATTACGCAACGAATGTGGCGATGCAGCTTGCGAAGTCCCTTGGCCGCAATCCACGCGAGATCGCCGAGGAACTCGCCGCTAAACTCCGTGAAAGCGGGGAATTCTCTGAGGTGAGTGTGGCGGGGCCGGGGTTTATTAACCTGCGCCTAAGCGACACGAAATTATTCACACTTGCACACCGTGAGCCGAATACGCTTTTTGATGGTATGCACTATGTCGTGGAGTACAGCTGCCCCAATGCGTTCAAGGAATTGCACACCGGCCATTTGT
>CAYSQL010000010.1:0-13844 GCA_964433265.1 uncultured Candidatus Saccharibacteria bacterium
AAGTTGATTCGTATGAATGGCGATCTCTCGAAAACTTCAAAGAAATCGTAAAAGATGCCGACGCCCATAACCTCGTTAATCAGGGCGCACTATACTTTTACACCCTCATAGATGCACTTGAATGCATCGCAGTCGGTACACGGACCCTACGCTAGAACAGCGAAATGCGTCGGACCGCCTTGTTCAGGCTTTGATTATTAATACGATAGCGCTAAGGTAGCGCTTGCGAGTGCCCTGCATTTCAGATTCCCAAAAGTGTCACGTTCGCCAAATCGGTCCAGCTTAAACTATGCCGTCAGAAGCCCGCCGGGCGTCGCCAGCGTGCAATATATTCATTTCGGAGACTTTGTACGTTCTAGTGCTACAATGAAATCAATGGATTTTAAAGGGAAAACAGTCTTCGTCACAGGCGCGTCGCGCGGGATTGGCAAGGCAATAGCCGAGCAATTTCTCGCCAAGGGCGCCAAAGTTATCGGTGTCAGCACAGGAATGAATGCAATGATCACCGCCGACAAGAACGCCTACTTGCACGTTCAGCTAGATTTAACCGACGTCGATACTTACAGTCAAATAATCGATTCTTTGCCCGAGCAATTTAAAAACGTAGATATTTTAGTAAATAATGCAGGGATAAAGATGAATACAGAGTTTGCGACCTCTACCGTCAGTGACTGGGACAAGACTATGGACGTTAATTTGCGCTCTGCCTATTTCCTAACTCAGGCAGTGTATCCGATGCTCGCCAAGCACGGACAGGGCAGGGTGATTAACATTGCATCACAGTCGGGCGTCGCCCATGTGAAGTCATCAATCGAATATGGACTGTCGAAAGCGGGATTAATCTATCTCACTAAATCATTGGCGCGAGCGCTGGCAAAAGACGGCATTACCGTCAATGCCGTATCGCCAGGAAGAACCTACACCGACATGACTAGCTATGGCGACAATCCCGATAAACTCGACGACGCGCTTAAAAAAATTCCTTTAAACGCAATCAATACGCCCGAGGAAATTGCGACCGCAGTGCTGTATTTTGCAAGCGACGCCGCCCACAATATCACAGGCCAAATTCTTGGAATCGATGGCGGAGAAGCGATTTTTTAGCCAATAAGTTCAAAGGCTGGCCGAGTATGGGCGATCCAACACTAAACTATGCTTATAAATGCATTCGATTTAACCAACGGCCCAGCGACAAGATAGACGATATCGAACTAGAACGAGGAGGGATATACAGAGCAACAAGTTCTATCCTCATTTAGGCACTCCAGCCAGGAATTAGATGGTTGGATACTATATAGTGCTGGCCCCATCATGGTTCAACCTAAGCGTCATCACAATCTCAGCTGAACCAACGACGACGCCGTATGTCTTCTCGACGATCTGTAGCGTTCGTTCCTGCGTGCTAGGGTTATTTGAAGTCGTCGCTACAAGATCACGTGCGACGACAATCTTGTAGCCGATATCAAATCCATTGCGAATGGCAGTTTCGACGCAAATTTGAGTCGAAACACCGGTTATAATGAGTGTCTTAATATTCCGACTCGATAGCTCATCGCTCAATCTTTGATTAGAGAATACGTTATAGGTATATTTTGGAAAAACTCGATCTGCAGGAGGGTTGAGCCCGTAGAACCGATAGCCGTCCCCATCGATATCACACGTAATCATCTTTCCATCTAGATCGTATTGTTCCTTTTGTAGGTTAGTAAGTTTCGAGCGGTCGTATATTTGTTGCGTGTAGAATATCGGCACGTCAACCGCATTGCATACATCGACGAGCCTTTGAATTTTCGCTATCATACCATCCATACCAGAAACGTTCTTGCCCATAGACGCCATAAGGCCCGTCGGACTACAAAAATCGTTTTGAATGTCAATCACTAGCAGTGCGGTTGACGTTGGGCTGAGCTTTGTTGCGAGATTCATGTTTACATAGTAGCAGGTGGCTAAACGAAGCGTTAGCTCCGCTAGCCTCACTACGCATAGGAGCTAGACAGATGACGCTTTAGTACATTCTGTCTTGTATACTATTGGCATGGAAATCGAACGCAAGTTCCTCGTGAAGGTCATGCCCGATCTTTCTCACATAGCGCCAATCGAAATGGAGCGGTACTATTTGCCCGCCGAGACAAACGAAGAGATTAGGATTCAACGCGTGGGCGCATCATATAGCTACGAGAGAAAAATCGCGATAAGCGTTCGCGGCCGGTCAAAGGAAATTCGCAGGCTAACTAAGTCGGAGTACGACGACTTAAAAACGCGAGCATCTTCCGTCGTCACGCGCGCCTCTTATTCCCTTGGCTCAGGTTTATCAATCAAAGTCTACGGGGACCAATTCGAAGGACTCGTTCGTGCCGAGCAAGAATTTGAGTCAGAAAGACAGGCGGATGCCTATACGCCAGAATCATGGATGGGCAAAGAGATTACGGACACCCCACTCGGTCGCGACTCACGCCTATTGTAGCTGACTGAGCGACAATTTCACACACTACTTCTTAGGTTCGCTAGGCAGGCTCTAGCCACCCGATTCACGGCATATTCAAAGCTAAGGACGAATTTTTTAAGTGTTATACTGAAAATGCAATGAAGCGAATTAAATTTTCTAATGTTTTCCTAGTAAACCCCGAGGGGAAGATTCTTATCCTCAGACGAACGCAAAGCCACCCCACAAGGCCGTTGGCGTTAGATTTACCGGGCGGGGGATTGGAACCTGGGGAGGATTTTCAACGTGCGGCAATTCGCGAGGTGAAAGAGGAGACGGGCCTCGACATACCACCGTCCGAACTGCATCTCATCCGATACAAAGAAGTCGTCCAATCTGGTAGAAGCTTGAAGGGCGCCATTTACCGGGCAACAATCCCCCAATCGGAAATGCCCGTCCTGTTGAGCAGCGAACACGATCAGTACAGCTGGATACTTCCCGGTCGGCTAAAAAATCTGCCCGAATTTCATCAAAAATCGCTCAACTTTGCCTTGTTAAATGGCTACTTGAATTGACTGTGCCAGAGTTCTTCACCAAAAACAAGAGCTACGGTGAGCTCCACGGGCCGAAATTACATTATTTGCTGTGCTATTACCATAAATCGAGCACTGCCATAAAACTAAGTATTCCTAACACTTTACGCCATCGCTGCCATGTAGCGTCACGCGTAGACGCCTAGAAAGCCCCCAAATCGGAGGCTTTTTATATGGTATGATTAGGAAATGAAAAGAGCAATCATTGTTCACGGGTTTAAAGGTAAGCCACAAACTAACTGGAAGCCGTGGCTAAAAAATGAGCTCGAGTCCCGTGACTTTGTTGTCGATATCCCAGAAATGCCGAATACCGACCACCCGAACGTCGCCGACTGGGTCGGCATGCTCAAAAATACGGTCGAGCCTCTTGGGCGGAACGAGATTTTTCTCATAGGTCATAGTCTCGGCTGCCTCACGATTTTACGATACCTCGAGACTCTTGGCGACGATGAAAAAGTAAAGGTGTGCATTTTTGTTGCCGGCTTTACGCGGCCTTTCAAAGGGTATCTCGGTGGTCACGATAGTTTCTTTGAGCAAACTATTGACTGGGACAAGATACGAGAGCGCTCGGAATTATTTGTAGCGATCCACTCAGAGGATGACCCATTGGTAAACATAGAAGAGCTGCACGAATTCGAGACGAAATTACACGCCAAAACGATACCTCTCAGGGGTATGGGCCACTTCGGATCGGCAGATGGCGTGTTTGAGGCGCCATTTATTCGTAATCTCATTCTCGACATCAAATAACATGTGCCGTTCACGGGACTCGTACGTCTCTCGGACAAGAACGCTATCGTCGAGCGACGAGGCGCGAGATATACCATGCTAGTATAGAACTATGAAAATAGGCGTCTTCGACTCTGGCATTGGCGGAAAATCCATCGCAGATAAATTACAGGTGGCCTTTCCAAACGAACAGATACTATACGTCGATGACCACGAGCATCTTCCGTATGGCAGTCGCACGGCCGATGATATTAGGCATCTCACCGACGCGGCGATCCAACCGCTACTTGCCGCACAATGCAACGTCATCGTTCTAGCCTGCAATACCGCCACGGCCGCAGCAATAGAATATCTTCGCGCTAAATATCCCGACACGCCCTTTATCGGACTCGAACCGATGGTCAAGCCGGCCGCCTCGTTGACACGCTCCGGCGTGATTGCAGTATGCGCAACACCTGCCACGCTCGCAAGCGACCGATATCATTCGCTCAAGGAACGTTATGCTACAAATATCATCACTCTTGAACCCGACTGCAGCACGTGGGCGAGCATGATTGAGCGCGACGAGATTGACGAGAAAATGATATCTGACATCATCAATGGCGTCTGCAGCAACGGCGCGGACGTCATTGTACTTGCCTGCACGCATTATCATTGGATAAAAGAAGAAATCCTAGAGGCAGCCAATGGCCGGGCGACGGTCATCGACCCGTCGGATAGTATCGTGAAAAGAGTGGGTGTCAATCAACAACCCCGCGGCAAGACCACGGGGTATGAACCTGTCACCAGTGACATGGCTCGAACCGGTAACAGATGAGGAATACAAGGTGCAGCAGACACCTGCACTGTCTAGCATAGGAGCCGTACCCAGGCCTGCTACCCGCCATCGTGATAAGCTGCTATGATAAAAGCATGCAAAAAATGCGAGACATTCCACTTCGTTTTCCAAAAATCACCCTTATTCTCGGTGCCATCCTTCTGATTGTCGCCGGAGTCTACGGCTTGGGAATTTTTCCGAAGCTCTCGTCGGACGATAACTCATTTAACGCGCAAAATACCGAGTCCTCCCGCGTCAACGATATCGTCAAACGCGATTTCAAATCCGACACAAATAGTGCAATCGTTCTTTTTACGCGCAATCAGGGAGCACTAACCGTCGATGATTCCGCCTACAAGTCAGAGGTCACGCGCCTGCTCAAGCAACTCAATCCGACCAGCCAACTAACCTACTACTCAACTGGCGCGAGTAATTTCGTCGCGACAAACCGTCACGACACCTACGCGGTCGTAGCACTACCTGGTACGAGCAATGATCAGGCGAAGACCCTCATTAGTTTTATGGATAGTGCAAAAAGTGACTTCCTGACCGTTCGCGTCGGTGGCACCGCGGTTGGCCAATACCAAGCCGTCCAGCAAACGCGGCACGACCTGGCCATTGCCGAAGCGATCAGCCTGCCTATCGTCGCACTGCTTCTGCTCATCTTTTTCCGTAGCGTCGTCGCGACCGCCGTTCCACTGGTCGTAGCCTTTTTGACGATTTGCGGTGCACTCGCCGTCGCACATGGTATCCAGCAATTAACCTCAATTGACACCTACACAATTAATGTCATCACGATTCTCGGCCTTGGTCTTTCGGTCGATTATAGCTTGCTCGCAGTCAATCGGTTTCGCGAAGAACTCGCCCTGGGACTTCACCGCAAAAAAGCGGCCGCCATCACGGCGCGTACCGCTGGACGCACAATTGTCTTTAGCGCCACCACTGTCGTCATCTGCCTACTGAGCCTACTTCTTTTCCCCGTGGGCTTCATGCACAGCATCAGTATCGGCGGGGCGGCGGCAGTGATCGTGGCTATGGTCGTCTCATCCGTTTTTGTGCCAGCTTTGTTTAGCCTGCTCGGACACCACATCGACCACTGGAAGCTTCCACTTCCCGAGGGCAAACAGCCAGGCGGCATGTGGCGTCAAATTGCAGGCTTTGGCGTTCGACGACCGTGGGTGACACTTGGCGTTGGTATCGTCGTCGTCGCCCTATTTGCTCTTCCGATTCTTCATGTACAATCGGCGTCGTTTACGTACAAGGTACTGCCAAACAACTCAAGCGCATTTGCAGTCGGCAAAGCGCTCGACGAGGATTTTGACGCGAAGTCTGCAAGTATCACCCTCCTCGCGACCTATGAGCATCCACCAACCGCCGCTGAGATGTGCCGCACCGCAGCAAACCTCACGGCTACAAGCGGTGCTACGACAGCCGCCACGCCTTTTTCCTCCATGACTGCTCCTTACTATGCTCCAGCAGCACACCTTGATTGCGCGACAATTGGGCAATTAGCCCAGCACGGCAGGTTACCTTCTGCACTCGTCGTAGCCAGTACCGCGCTTATTCACGGTACGACGACACGCATCGAAATCACTCCAAATGGCAGTGCAACCGACGCGTCGACCGTCCAGCTCATTCGCGATCTTCGCGCCCGCAACGACCCGGGAGTGACCTACCAGGTCGGTGGTATCGCCGCCCTCGATCACGACACGATGTCGCAGTATGCCGCACGCGCGCCCTATGCGCTGCTTATCATCGGCGTGACCATGCTTATCGTTTTGACACTTTCCCTTGGTTCAATCGTCATTCCGTTTCAAGCCATCATCATCAACTCACTTGGTCTTATTATTGCCATCGGTTCGCTCGTCATGCTCTACCAATTCGGCTGGCTCCAGATGCTTTTTCACCAAACGATTCTTGGTGGGCTCAACCCATCGATGCCCATTCTTGTCTGCGTCATCGCCTTTGGGCTCAGTATGGATTACGCGGTGTTTCTCTATAGTAGGATACACGAGATCTACGACAAAACAAACGATGACCGACAGGCCATCCTCGAGGGAGTACAAAAAACCGGTCCAATCATCACCGCCGCCGCGTTGATATTTTTTGCCGTCGTCGCCGCTTTTTCGATGAGTCGCATTAGCATGATGCAACAAATTGGTTTTGGCCTTGCCATCGCTGTGCTCGTCGACGCCTTCGTCATCCGTACGCTTTTCGTCCCAGCTGTCATGCGCCTATTCGGGCGCGCCAGTTGGTATGCGCCGCAGTGGATCAAACGACTCGTTATCAAGCACGAATAGTGCGCCGAAGGAACTTACCGCTCGACCGTTTCATGAATAGCTCGACGAACATCGGCAATAGTGACTCGCGGGTTGTTCGAAGCGAGCACTGTCGTCATGCCCAGTTCGTTTGCAGGTTCTAGGTTGCGCGACAAATCATCGACATACGCACATTCATTGGCAACGAGCCGTAATTGGTTCAATGCGTTCTGGTAAACGGCCAGCTCCGGCTTTACGCTAATCAAATGCCACACATCCTGATACTCTTTACGCCATCCCTCAGTCCATCCTCTCGGCGCGTCACTTCCTAGCAAGATATTTGATGCGGGTTAGCACGCTTCTGTGAAAATTCTCACAACGCACCATTCGTCCTCATTCTATGATGTGGGCATAGTCATATAATAGGAGATGTGCCATGGAGACAATCCACAAACTCGAAACAACTGTAGCTAAGTGGTACAAAAGCATGCCCCATTTGCCAAAGGGCGGGCGAGACTGGATTGCACAAAATGTCTGGTGGATCGTGCTGATTGGCGTTATACTCGGCGCGCTTAGCGTGGTCGCGCTTTTTTCGACGCTTTTACTCGGCACAGTATTTCTCGGAGGGCTGCTCGGTGGCTACGGGTTAGTCGCAGGCGCAGCCGCGACGATCGCCGTATTCGTGTCGCTCGCTTTTAGCATTGCGACGGTCGTCATTGACGGACTCGCCATCCAGCCCCTCAAGGGAATGCAAAAACGCGGTTGGGAACTGCTATTTATCACGGCACTCATTAGCGTCGTATCACTCCTCGCTCATCTCATTCTGAATCATAGTTTCAGCGGTTTTGTCTCTGGAGTTATTGGTCTCCTCATTGGCGGCTATCTGCTTTTTGAAATACGCGACCATTTTCCCCAAAAACACGCCGAGTAACATTATGACCCATAAAAATCACCACCCCATGTCGGGGTGGTGATTTTTTAAGCGTTGCTCGCCGCTACTTATTGCGTAACGCGCGTCGGCTTGCAGCGTAGTAGTAACCGGCGCCAGTTAACGTGCCGAGGCCGAGACTGCCACTGAATATGTCGGTAATACCCGTATGCGGGAGAACCACTGTCTCAGCAGGAGCGGGCGTTGGCGTTGGGGGAGTCGTAGGAGTTGTTGGCGTCACAGGTGTATCACACTTGCTCAGGTCGGTCGTATAATCACTCGTTATGTCCGTCGGAGCAATCTTCGTGATTGTTTTTGTTGAAATCTGGCAAACCTTGATATAGCACTTCGTCAGATCTTTCGTGTGTTTCGTCGAGTCGAAGTCGCTTTCCTTAATCGTCGTGATTGTATTGCTCGTCAAATCACACACCTGCATAGTATTTTCAGGAACAACCGTCACCTTGGTCGTACACGCAGGGCCGGCCGCGGTCTTCACTTGACCATTGACGTCAAATTCCACCATGACCGTCACCGTGTACGTGCCCGGCGCCGTATAATCACGCCAGACCTGCGCGCCATCCGTACCGAAATGGCGAGTGAGGCCATCGCCAAAGTTGTAGGTGTACCCTGTAATCTTTGCGCCGTCCTTTGCCGTGGCTGTCGTCGTGAAGGCATACTCTGTGCGCGAGTTCTGAATCTTCGCGATCTTATCGCATGAATAGACAGGGACAGCCTGTGGTTTTTCAACCGGAACGGGCGTTGCGCTCACCGGGTTGCCACAATCATTCATGACTGCGAACTTAAATTGACCATCTACCATCTTTACCATAACGGGACGCGCGTCACTCACGAGCTGATTCGTCGAATAGATGTACACGTCCGTACCAGAGATCTTCGTACGCTTTGAATCACCTGAACCCCAGTTGTGGCCCGCAGTTCGCGCACCAGTGGCAACGGTTTTGCCACCTACGACGACCCGACCGTCCTTATAGACTGTCCCACTCACGAGTCCGCTGAGATCGGCACGGCTAATGCCGAATGCCTTGTAAACCGTTTGCACGGAATTTTGGTTAGCGTCGTACTTGGTACGCAAATCAGACTCCGAGCTCACACCACAGCGAATAATCGCTACACTGTCACACCCGAGCGTCGAGGCGTTGACCGATGGGATCCACAGCGCAAATCCCGCTACAGCAACAATCGCTCCGATCAGCAGTGCTGTTACTTTCTTATTCATACCGGCTCCTTCTCCTTTATAACTCCACTTTTATAGTTATGTGTCAAGTATATCAGTTTTTTACAGATTGTCAAGTATATGTGAATATTATTACGCTTATGCTCCACTGCCTGCCAAAAGCTGGTATAATCAGAGTGTATGAAACCGCCAAGTCCGAGCCGTCCGCACGCAATTTTCATGGTGGGAATTCCGGGGAGTGGCAAATCGTTTTTTGCGCAACAGTTCTCCAGGACGTTTAATGCCCCCTATATTGATATTCGCGCCCTCGCCGCGCGCGCCAAGACGGCAGACGATGCGAATAAAACCGCGCTTGAATTTGCTGGCGAAATTGCCAAGACGAAACAGACGTTCGTCTACGAAGGGTCTTTTGATACTTACGCCGAGCGCACTGATTTTACAAAATGGGCGCAGAGCAATGGCTACCAGCCGCTCCTCATATGGATACAGACCGACCAACACACCGCTATGAAGCGCACGCTCAAACAGTACGAGATGAGTCGGGAGGCGTACGCCAATCTCGTCAAGCACTTTGAGGCACCGCGCCAGAACGAATCAGCAATCGTGCTCAGCGGCAAACACACCTACGCGACACAAGCAAAAGCCGTCCTTAGCAGATTGACGAACAAACCCACCCAACCCGAAACGGCAGTGACCACTCCAGTCCAGCGGCCGCTGCGACAAACCCAGAAGCCAGAACGCCGCGCGATTATTATCAAATAGTATGACAATTATCCATGATAAAGAGTTTGGCGACATTACCGTTCGCCGCAATGGGCTCGCAAAAAACGTCACGATTCGCGTAGGAACGGACGGGCAGTTTGTCGTGTCGGCGCCACGATTGACGCCGTTATTCTACATAAAATCCGTCATCGCTACTTCGCGCCACGCGCTCAACGACCTCGCACAACATTCGTCAACCAACCACCTATATACTGATGGACGGCGGATTGGCAAGCATCACACGATTGCCGTCGTTCGCACCGACATGGTTACTGAACCCACCGTCACTGTCGAGCGCTCGACAATTGTCGTCAAGCTACGCCCTGGTAGCGACCTCGCCGCGCGTGACGTGCAGCGGCGCATTCGCGAGACGATTATCGTCGTACTGCGCCGCGAGGCTAAGCAATTTTTACCAGGGCGCCTCGCCGCATTGGCCGCTGAGGGTGGATTTCAGTACGACCATATTCGCTTTTCGCACGCCGCGGGACGATGGGGAAGCTGTAGTAGCCGCGGCACGATTAGCCTGAATATCGCGCTCATGAAATTGCCCGACGCACTGATTGACTACGTGCTTATTCACGAGTTATGCCACACGCGCCATATGAATCATTCCGCAGTGTTTTGGGAACTGGTCGGTAACTACGATTCGGCATACCGGCTCCATCGCCGTCAGCTCAAGCGTTTTAGTCCAAATGTCTAACGAAAAGTTGCCGGGCACGCCTTCGATAGCGTATAATCATAACCATTATGATAGAAGGTGGCGATAAAGAGGTTACGTCAAGCCAGCGCGCAGCCGACATTATTCGTTTCGGTGGACTCGCGTTTCCACTTGTCCTCAGTATCAACGCTTGGCTGATCGGGAGCCGTATCGTCAATTCGTCTGTCTATGCCGGGCCGGTCGTCGCAGGGGCCATCCTCCTCCCGTGGGCAATCCTCGGCACCTATCAATTCGTCGCACCGTCGCGCAATCAGCTCCCAAACATGGTCCATATCTTGCTCTACCATTTGTTTGCGAGCGCTTATGTCTTGTTTATTTCCGGCATATCGACGCCATTTATTGGGGTCTGGGCAATCTTAATCCTCGCCTCGCACATCTACTTTAAGCGCTCCGGAGCCTTATTTAGCGTCAGCGTCCTCCTGAGCACACTCGCAATCGCCTTGTCCCGCTCATTTAGTGGCACTTCTGGCGTCAACGATATCCTGACAACCGTCATCACATTGATTGTTGGATTTATCACCGTCGCTGTGTGGAGTGCGAACGGTATCGACAACCAAGAGCTTGCCGCCAGCAAAGCACACGCCGCACTCGAGCGCGACCGTATCATGACGATTGTCAATAACCTCGCCGACGCCATCCTCAGCATCGATCATACTGGCGCCATCCAAGTATATAATGCTGCCACACTCGGCCTGCTCGATACCAACATCAACATCGGTGGCAAGCGCATTGATTCAGTCCTCAAACTCACCGACAGCGCCGGCCATCCCTTTAATATCCGAAAAGCCTGCAGCATCGCCCGAGGCGTCGTGGCGCGCGATGATTTGACGGCCACGATTTCTGACGAAACTTTGCGGCTCAGCGTCATTTATTCGCCGATACGCAGCGCCAGCAGTAGCGAAAGCGCATCGGCCGGACAAGACGGCTATATCCTCATATTGCGCGACATTACCAAGCAAAAAAACCTTGAAGAGGAGCGCGACGAATTTATCTCGGTCGTCAGCCATGAACTGCGCACCCCACTCACTATTGCCGAAGGTTCACTGAGCAACCTGGCGCTCATGGCAGAACGAGGCAATATGCCGCAGCAGACCATATTACAGAATATTGCCATGGCGCACGACCAGATGATTTATCTCTCACGCATGGTCAACGACCTTAGTACACTGTCACGCGCCGAACGCGGCACAGCCGACGCATCTGAGACGATTGACGTCGAGGCGCTCATACACGAACTATATAACGAGTATGCCCCCGATGCCGAGAAAAAGCAGCTACGTCTTGATCTCGACCTGCAGCCCCAACTCGGAACCGTTAGCGCAAGTCGACTCTACTTGCGCGAGCTGATCCAAAATTTTGTCACGAACGCCATCAAATATACAAAAGAGGGGAATATCCTGATTGCCGTTACTCGCACGGACGATCATGTCACATTCGCCGTCAAGGACAGCGGTATCGGCATTAGTAAATCAGATCAAGCACGGATTTTTGAGAAATTTTATCGCTCCGAGGATTACCGCACGCGTGAAACCGGGGGCACAGGGCTCGGTCTCTATGTCGCTGCCAAGCTCGCGCGCAAATTGCAGACCCGTATCACTGTCAATAGTCGGCTCAACCATGGCTCGACGTTTAGTTTCGACCTACCCATTACCGCCGACGACGCTTGACAGACTAGTGCGAAGCGACTACTATAGTACTTGACAGTCTGCCGCAAGCAGACTTATTTAATTTGGGAGAACCTTCGTGGCGAAATCATCTGACAAAGCATCCGATTCGAAAGTCACCCGCATCAAGGCGAGCGATACCTCGACGGCAAAAAAAACAACCAAAACGACAAAAGCAACAAAAACGACCAACGCTCACAAACCTAAATCCAAACGATTCAAGGGGCTGCGAGCAATCGGTCGTTATTTCAAAGGCTCGTGGGTAGAGCTCATGCAAGTCCGCTGGCCCGACCGTCGAGCGACGTGGGGCATGACAGGCGCGCTGCTCGCGTTTACCGCGTTCTTCGTCATCGTCATCCTGCTTCTCGATGCAGGCTTTAAATATTTGTTTAAATTACTCATAGGAGCGTAAAAAATGGCAAAAAACCGATATGATTCAACTCGCCAGTGGTATGCAATCCATACCTATTCCGGTTACGAGGAAAAAGTCGCCGACAGCATCCGCCAACGCATTCAGGCGGTCGACATGGCTGACAAGATTTTTGACGCGATGGTGCCAAAAGAAAAGCAAATTCAGATTAAAAACGGTAAGCGCAAAGTCGTTGAAGCAAAGATTTTCCAGGGATACGTGCTCGTCGAGATGAAATTGACCGATGAAACCTGGTATATCGTCCGCAACACCCCAGGAGTCACCGGTTTCGTCGGCAGCGGCACCGAGCCGACACCCGTATCTGACGCCGAAATCGCCAAGATTAAGAAGCGCATGGGCGTCGAAGATCCTAAGCACCAGATTGACTTCAAGGAAGGCGAGGTGGTCAATATTACCGATGGTCCATTCAAGGGCTTTGATGGCACCGTGAGCGAAATCGATACCGCCAAGGGCAAGCTAAAAGTTATGGTCAGCATGTTTGGCCGCGACACACCTGTCGAGCTCGATGCGTTGCAAGTCACCAAGGTATAGCATGAGCGAGCGCCTCACTCCTCAGTATCGTGAAGATGGAGGCGAGGACTATTCACTACTATTCGAACAGCTTATAGAGTCCGGAGATACCGCCGGGCTCTATCGTTTATGGCAAGCGCTCGTGACGGCGCCCGTAGAGACCGAATATCCCACTAATAATGGGCCAAAAATTAGCTACGCACGCACACTTAACACGCTCGCCACGTCGGCAGATAAAGTACAAGAAGCATGGCACGAGGCACACATCGCCCAAGCCGAGCAGAACCGGCATCCATTTTCAGTGGGATCGCCGCCAGACGAACGCGCGTTCTCCCAGATTTTTCATACAATCCTCACGACACTCGATTATGCAACATTCGACGCTTCTATGCACCTTCTCGACAGATGGGGCGAGCTTTTCTACTGCACACAACCCGACTCGGAAGTGAACGGGCACATCATGACGCCAGCACTACTCGCAACCAGAGACCAGATTATCCACGTTCTCGTGAATGAGACTTTCTACCACAAACGCCTCCTTGAGCGCATCGCGCCTCGCAGCGAACCGTCGACACACTAGCCCTAGCGGTCGGGGTCGCCTTGCCTTTTTTGGACATTTACGCTATACTACCGAGGTTACGCACGCTCTTACTGCTTCAACTAAATTAAGAGTAACGCAAGAAGGAATATAGATTAATGGCAAAAAAAGTTATCGGTAACCTGAAACTTCGTATCCCAGCTGGCCGCGCCACCGCTGGTCCTCCAGTTGGTAGCACCCTCGGTCAGTGGGGCCTCAACATGATGGATTTCATCAATCC
>CAYSQL010000011.1:0-13391 GCA_964433265.1 uncultured Candidatus Saccharibacteria bacterium
GCTGACCCGAAATAGAGGACTCCCAGGTAGTTTTTGCCGCCTCTATTTCGCTCTCTGCTAAGGCAACTGCAGTATTCGCCTGTTCTGTAAGCCCCTTGAGCGTCTTGGCTAATTTACTAGTTGCTGCAGCGACTAGTTGTAACACCTGCTTTTGTGGAGAGTCGTTGATGCCTTCGTATTCTGCAATAAGCTCGGTATTGAGCTGAGGCTCATCGAGTTCACTTATGGCAGTTGAGATAGACTTAGCACGCTTATTGCCCTCTGCAAACACGGCTTCATCACGACTGATACGCTGAAGGTCTTTTAGTCGCTTTTCCACATCCGTGTCCTTGAACTGCTGCACCTGCTCCTGTAATCGAGGTATATCCGAAAGCTTTTCATCTACATCTTGAAGGGATTTTTCGGCTCTGTTGAGTTGCTCACGGTTTTCAGCCAGTGCAGAAAGCATCCCATCATGCTCATCCGAACTTCCACTAGCACCGGCAAACCTATGAAGCATCTCAGCAACACTACTAGGGCTACTCGCCAGCTCTGCAAGTTCATGCTGGCCGAACACCTCAACTGGTCCTACTACGTCGACTGGCTGTAGGCTTGTAGCAACACCAGCAGTGTCAAGCACCACAGGAGGGTTTGGCACGACACGCTCTATAGTGTACTTCCGAGGTGTTGGTGAAATTGCTTCGACTTCGACGCTTACTATAGTCCCTGAGCGAAGCACTTTGTCAACGATAGCCTTATGGTCATCACCAGCTTGTTTTCCAATAGGGCTTAGATTGAGCGCATATCGAAGACTCTCAACAATCGTTGATTTTCCCGTTCCACGACCCCCAATAAGAGCTGTTAGGTCACTTGACAGAGGTATGGTTACCCCGTCAAGGTAGCCGCCAGTCCATTTGATTTGTTTCAGCATCGCCCTAGGGGTGCCCACTGGATTCTCAAGATTTATTCGTGTTTGAGGGGTGCGAACCGCGAGTTTCAGGCTTTCAACTCGTGAAGCGCTAACCTTGAACCAAGATGTTGCTCCAACCGTTTCAAGCTGGTCAGGATGGACGACGTCATCAGCATAGAGAACTGTCAGGGGGTGTTTTCGGTCGTACGGCTTTGAACCGTGTACTACCAACGATTGCTGTGCCGCTTCCGCCTCGCCAGGTGTTATGGCGATTGCGTGAAGATTCACATCTTTGACCATCGCAACCAATGGTGGGCCTGTTCTTCCGGTAAGCATGCCACTGTTTGGTACATTGACGTGCGCAGGGATGACAAGTGCTCCCCGTTCGGTCATTTTCTCGAGAATCTCACTAAAGGGGCTACCGGTCGTTCCGTTATTGCACGCAGGTTCAACCCCACATGCCCCAATAGCCGCGTTCACTGACGCTAAGTCTGTGCCTACCTCGAAAATCACTAGGATGTGCACTCCTTCAGATGAATTGGCTTCAAAGCCTGGAAGTGCAACAATTCCTCTCTTTGTAGCGGCTTCAATTAGACCTTTTGCACTATCGACACACCAGTGGTCGGTAATTGCGATTAGCTCGATTCCGAGCTCCTCACATTTATCTAGCAGGGCTTGATTGTAGTTTGCCTCACTAGAGTATGCACTTGAGGGCTGTTTCTTGCCTACGTAAGAATAAGGATTCACCTGGAGTGCCGCTCGAATCCAATGGGCACCAGCGAACTTTGGGGGGATAGCACCGGTCACCCCTGCATCCGATACACTAAGATCTGTGCTTTTAGTTACCTCGCTCATATCTGATACCTATTCTAACAGTTCTCATACGTGCCTTATAGAGAAAACGTGCTTTTGTAATATAATTGTTGCATAACATCATCGAGAGCAGCTTCCTGGTGATGGCAACAACGAAACGCAACGGAACTAAGTCGGCGTAGTGGTATAAGCGAAAGAAAAACGGTATGTTTATCCGCTCGATACGCCAATAACCAGACATGCTATGCGCGAATCGCCAGTCGCGTTAGTGGTCCGAGGTACATTCCCATGGGAACCGTTGTTAGTGGCGCTGACGCCACGGGTCTAAAGGCGAAGCCTATTATCACAGCAGAGCGCGTACGGAAATTGCTTGGTGATGAAGTAAAAAACATGACCAACGCAGAACTGGAAGCCTTTATCGTTGCTACAGAACAGTTTGCGCGAGCTCTAATTCGCAGTAAGTTTGTTCACAAATCAGCAAAGGTATAGGGTAGAATAAAGATATGCATGATATACAAAAAGCTATATCGTACGTACGTGTTTCTACGGCTATGCAGGTTGATGGAGCTAGTCTTGATACGCAAGAAGAGGCGTGCAATGCGTGGGCGTTACGGAACGCTGTACTGATTACTCGTACATTTCGTGAGGAAGGTAAATCTGCGAAAACAACCAAACGACCTGCTTTGCAGGAAATGTTTGAGTATGTGGAACGGCACTACAAGGAGATTGATTATTTACTGATCTATGATGTAGATCGCTTGGCTCGCAATGCTGGTGACTTTATGGACATCACGAAGATGATGGCAAAGTACGGCATTGAACTCAGAGACTCGTACTCTGCAAAGGACAGTACGTTCTCTGACAAGCTTGTGCGTGGAATAAAGGCGGTGCTTGCGGAATTCGACAATGACCTAAAGGGTCAGCGCGTAAAGGACAATATGAAAAAGCAGGCTCACGAGGGCTATCGCATGTCACGAGCACCTTATGGTCTTCGTAACGTACGTGATGCATTAGGCAGGTCAACGTTGGAGCCTGTGCTTGGTGTATCCGAGCACATAGCTTATGTGCTTACTGAATACTCAAAAGGCACGTACACAATAAAAGATATAATTGAGATGGCAAATGCACGTGGACTGAAGCGGACCAATGGAATGCCTATTGACCATGGTTTTATGGGTAAGATGCTACGCAATCCCATATACGCAGGGCTTGAGCGTAGTGAGCACACAGACAATGAGCTTATACATAGCGTTTTTGGGGGTATCATAGCCCCAGCAACATACCACAAAAATCAAATGCTACTCACCGGGCGCACTAGTCAGGCGGGGTACACAGTTGACCACCCTGACTACCCTCTTCGCCGTTTTGCTCACTGTGATACATGTGGCAGCCTAATACGCGGTAGTGCGTCTACAGGCGCAAGCGGCAAAGCATATCCTCGGTATCATTGCAGTAGCTGCAAGCGTACTTCTGCTAAGCCAGAAGAGCTACACGAGCAGTTCATTAGCTTACTCGAGCAGGTCACACCCAGTGATGCCGCCTTGAAGCTCATGCGCGAGGTGATTGTAAAGGTATGGAATGATGAGGTAAAAACCTTACACAATGAGCACAAAAAGCTACAAGGCCGTATAAACGACCTGCAGGAGCACAAGCATAAGGCTACGGACAGACTGGTTGCAGGTGATATCACAAAATTAGAAAAGGCCGAAATCCACCAAAGGGCTAATAGTGAAATAGACGGCTTGCAATCAGAGCTCAGTCGATTAGACGGACAACTTGGCACAAAACAGGAGGCTATAGATTACGCATTGAACTACATGGACAACGCGCCTCAATTATGGAAGGATGCAACACCAGAAATGAAGCTGGTATATCAAAATATGATTTTCCCTGAAGGCGTGACGTACAATTTTTACGATAAAATTTTTAGAACACCTGTTTTGAGCCCGCTTTACTTCTCTCACAATACAAAAACGACCCTACCAATGAAGGCAGAGTCGCTTGTGGTGATCTCACCGGGAATCGAACCCGGATTGTCAGGATGAGAACCTGATGTCCTAACCGTTAGACGATGAGACCATGTAGATATTGTAATGTACTGGGGTCGATTCCGCGATGGGAATCGGTCACGTCCCGCGACCCCGCGAGTCAGGCAAATGAAACCAGTTCATTTGTGACATCGCCCTGCGAAACGCCACTGGCGTTTCTCGCCCGGATTGTCAGGATGAGAACCTGATGTTCATGTGTGTAAGCAACGTTGCCTATAGTAGCAAGAAAATGTCGTTTTGTCCATGATCTTGGACGTAGCCCACTCCTGGCGGAGTGGGCTTGTCCTGTTCAGAAGGGGAGGCTTGCCGTAGCGAGGAGTGTCGCAAGCACCTCGTGGACTTGCCTGTCGCCCGTGTCGATTACGTATGGACCGGGCTTGGCGGTACGAAGTCGCTTGGCGATGCCCACGAGCTCGCGCCATCGCTCGGCGTCGCCTAGCGCCGCCTCGAGGAGGCTCTCGAGCTGGGCGATACGCTTGTTCGATTGGCTTCGCTCTTCGCGAGCATTGCTGATTGCGTTGTCCCGAGCGTTACGGGCATTGTTAGCCCGCTTGCAGGCGCCGTCCCGCTCCGCCTCAAGACGCGTAATCGTTTCCTTGAGGCGTACGGCCTCTGCTGTGAGGCGCTCGAGCTCCGTCTCTGCGCTCGCGACCGGGGTGCGTTTCGCCGCTCCGTCAAGCAGTGCCTCGGCCGCGACTAAATCGCCAAGTGCCTGGGTCAGTTGCATGTCACGAGCCGCTAGCTGGGCGCGCAGTGAAGCAATTTCTCGTTGCTGCTCACCATTGTCGTTGAGCGCTTGCGCGTATGTCGCAAGTAGTGCCTCTCCTTCGGGGATCTCTATAGTGGGGATACTCTTGTCGTTGAGCCATTCGGGCAGTCCGATGCGCGTGATACGGGTTTTCTGCCTGGGGTCAAACTCGACGATAAGACCATCTGGGTCTGATAGGAGGATTTTTCGGGCGCGCTCCTTGTTGTCGGCGTCCCGATAGCCAAGCGAGGCTGCGAGAAAACCTGGGAAGGAACCGCTGCCCGCGCTCAGCCAGTAGCCTCGTCCCTGCAACCAAGCGATGATGCTGTCAATGGTAATATACTGGGCCATGACGGCCACCTTTCCCTTTCGTTCGAAAACAGGACAAATGTCTATTATAGCGTAATGAGCGTATTTGTCAAACGAGTTCTACTCGAGCTTGGTGATAACTTCGAGAAGTTTTCGCGGGGTGATTTCGGCTTTTATAAGATAGGCGTCGACGTCGTGTTCCATGGCGAGACGGCTTTCGGCGTCTTGGTCGAAATTGGTCATGACAATGATCTTTGTGTTAGGGATGAGGTTTTGGCCATTACCACGCAGTGCTTGGAGAATCTCGCTGCCGCGCTTTTCGGGTAACATGATATCAAGCAAGATGAGGTCATATGGCTTATTCCGCGCCGCCACGAGGCCATCGTTGCCGTCGACCATCCAGTCGACATCATAGCCTTCGTGTTTGAGGGTCCGGACATACATTTCACCGATGAATCGGTCATCTTCGATGCAGAGAATGCTTTTAATCGCCATACGTTACCCCTTGTACATTGAGTGATTTTTAATCCATCCACTACCGTCATTGATGAGTCCGGCGTTGGTGAAATCGTTTGCCTGTAGTTTATCTTTTACACTTGCGTAGGTCGGAACGGTGAATGTGAAGATCGAGCCTTCGCCCTCGATACTCTTGACTCCTATTGTACCACCATGCGACTCGACAATTGCCTTGCTGATGTAGAGGCCGATGCCGGTACCGGCGACGGTCTCGCGCGAACGGTGCGATCGGTAGAATTTATGGAAGAGGTTTCCGATGACGCTCGATGGCATGCCGATGCCATGGTCTTCTACGAGAACCTTGACGTAATTGCCGTCCTGCGCAGCGACGACATTGACGGTGCCGCCTTCGTTGGAATATTTGAGAGCGTTATCGATGAGGTTGCCGAGAACCTCGCTGAGACTCGAGCGGTCGGCGGCAATCGTCGGCAGGTTGGAGGGTATCGAAATGGTGAGTAGGCGGTTTTGGGCGGATGCGCGCAGCTGCATGTCGTCGCTGATGGTATCGTAGATGCCAGCGATGGTGTCTTCGGCAAGGTGGACGCGCAAATGGCGACGGTCGAAGCGTGAGGCGTTGAGGATGTTATTGATATAGCCGCTGAGGCGATTAGAGGAGACAATCAAGCGCTTGAGCAGCTCTTTTTGGTCTCCAGTGAGACGATCACCAGCTTCGACGTTAAGGACATCGAGGTAGCCGCGTACGACCGTAATCGGTCCGCGGAGCTCATGGGCGGCGAATGCGATGAAGTCAAGCTCGTCGTCCTCTGGTTGGTAATTGGCGCTTTGGTCAAACGCGACCAAGACGACTTCTGCCGCGCTTCCCTTTTCGTAGGTCGCGACGACGTCGTAGACACGCCGGTCTTCATCACCAACGATTTTATTGGCGACGCGTTGCCAGGTTTTTTCGGCGTGGACGGCGTTAGCACGACAGCTGTCGAGCCAGGTGTAAAATTCATCTGCTTTGCTAAAGAGGAGCTCGAGCTGTTTCGTGCCGTTCATATCAGTGACAACTGGTGCTTTTTCGTTGGCATAGAGGATGGCGCCGTTCGCGTCAAAGATGACAATGCCGGCGCTCGTCTGATTGAGTGCGCGTGTCAGCACGTCGGGCGTCGTGGCGGCGTTTGTATCATCGTCGGATGCCTTGGTGCTGGCGGGCGCCCCTTCTGCCGCTGCCGTTTCGTAGATATATTGCAAGAGTGGCTTGAACCCGTCTTTTTCAAATGAGGGCGCATTTGGGTTTGGCGGCACGACCGTCGACAGCTCACCCGACACATGTGTGAGGGCGGCGGCGAGGTCTCGAAGCGGTACAAGGAGGAGCGTGACGAGGATGCTATTGAGGCCAATCGAGGCGGCGACGATCGCAATCAGGACGATCCAAAACGCGAACGAGTCGGTGTCGAATCCGGCGATGATAAGCGCACCGCCAACGAGAGAGGTGAGGATAAGTTGCATGGCTATCGTCACGAGGATGGCTTTTCGTCGGTAGCGCGGCCAGAAATATTTAATCATAGGTGGTTGAGGGGTGCTTACTGCCACGAGACTCCCCCTCCGGTAGTACTAGGTGTTGCGGCAATCCAAGTTTGGCCTCGGACGAGCGAAATCGGCTTGTTGTTTGCATCGAGAAACTCAAGTGGGCTCGCACGGTCGGCCTTGTGCCAGGTCGCTTCCGTGGCGGTGCCGTTCTGGAAGATGACGGCGCGTCCTGTACCGGTTGTGGTGATGCTCTCGCGGTAGCCATCTTCCATGACGAGCGACATATTCACGACCATGGCGATGACGGTTGATGGAGCGATCTGACCCTTCTCGCGGTCGAGATGTGGCGCTCCGCCGACCGAGCGGAGGTAGGTATTTGAAGCGGCATCATAGTCGTAGTGCGTGTCGTAAAGCGCGCCACTGAAATTGATGTTGATTGATTTCGCATCTGGGGTACTACTCGCCTTGCCATCGGTGCGCGGAAAACTAGTGAAATTTGACTCAGTATAGCCCTTGCGCGCATTGAGTGCGTCAAGTTTTTCGAAACTCGTGTAGACATTGTGCGGTGCGTAGCGGTCGGTAGCGCGCCAATAACTGCCGGCGTTGAAGAATTGGTCGATGTCCCGATAGCTGCCATTGCGGACTTCGGCGAGTGCTGCGGCACTACCGCCAACGTGTGCGACGCTGGCATTGTAGGGTGCGAGCCAATCAACGTAATACATGCGCACACTCCGGACTGGTCCGATGAGTTGGGGTTTGTTCTGCTGATAGAGCGCGAGAAATCGAGTAATGCCGCCTTCGGCGATGGCTTCGTAGACGACTTCGGCGTCTTTGAGTCCTGATTGCGGCCTGGCGTCGGGACTGTTCTCGATCATGATTGCCGTGACTGGGCGTTTACTGTCCGCTGCATTTGTGACCTCGGTGCCGTTTAGTGGCGAATAGTATTTGACGGGTAGGGGTTTCGGCTTGGCTGGCGTCGTCGCGACCGGCGAGACGGCAGCCGGCACGGGGTTCCGATAGAATAACGCGGCCGTCACGAGAGCGGCTGCAAGTGTCAAAGCCACACCACTGACGATAAGCGTCCGTCGTGGATGACGATGAAGCCACGCATGAATGCGGTGCCACAATGATGCCCTTTTTGCAGTTTCGTCCATGGTTATGCTTAGTATAGCATAGTTGGCTATTGCGCTACCGAGGCAATACGGTGAAGAGTTGTCTCGCGGCCGAGTAGCGCGAGCGTGTCATTGAGTTGGGGGCTAAACGGCGCCCAGGTGGTCACGATGCGGATGAGGCTGAATAGCACACCCGGTTTTTGTCCGGTGGTCTCGAGAAGTTGGTTGAGCGCGAGCTGAATGACGTCGGGCGTCCAATCGTCGATGGCGGTAAATGCCGTTTCGACGGCCGCGAGTAGCGCTGCGATTTCATCGCTCGAGAATTTCTTGAGCTGTTTGTTGTCGGTAATGAGCGAATCGTCGCGCATGGGCTCCTCGAAGAAATAGCGAGTCATCATTGGCAGCTCCGACAGCACCTTGAGGCGGTCTTGGACAAGTGTGAGGACGCGTTTCTTGTAGTCGTCGGTTGCGCCGCCTGCGCAGTCTGGCCAGTAGCTAGCGGTTCGGGCATACAGGTCATCAAGGCTGAGGCGGCGAATCCACTGCCCGTTCATCCATAGTAGGCGTTGCGTATCGAACCGTGCGCCACTGCGCTGGACGCGCTCGAGGCTGAACTTTTCGATGAGCTCTTCGCGGGTGAAGATTTCTTGCTCGGTGCCGTCATTCCACCCCATGCTCGCGAGGAAATTCAGCATAGCTTCGGGTAAAATGCCATCGGTGCGGTAGTCGGTGACGCTCTTGGCGCCGTCGCGCTTACCGAGTTTTTTCTTGCCATCGGGCGCCATAATGTGCGGTAGACACGCTAGTACTGGGTACGCTAGATCTAGCGCATCGTAGAGGGAGAGATAGCGTGGAATTGATGAAATATACTCGAGTCCGCGGATAACGTGCGTGATGCCCATTTCGGCATCGTCGACGATATGCGCAAAATTGTAGGTTGGTAGGCCATCGGCCTTGATGAGGATGAAGTCATCGAGCACTTCGGGGCCGGCAGACAGTTCGCCCATGACTGGGTCATTCCAGGTGTAGCGTTTGATATCGGTAACCTTGAACCGGAGTGGCTGTGTGCCGTCCCAGGCGGGTGGATTCTCGGGACGGTGGTTGCGGTAGAGGAATGGCTGCTTGCGCGCCGCGGCTTCTTCGCGGAAGCCCTGAACCTGCTCGGGCGTGTAGGGGTCGGCGTACGCCAGGCCTTTGTCGATGAGCTTTTGGGCCCATTTTTTGTAGGTGTCGCGGCGCTCGGTTTGGAAATATGGGCCGTATTCCCCGCCGACTCGGGGGCCTTCGTCCCAGTCGATGCCGAGCCAGTCGAGCGTATCGAGGATGAGGTCGGTCGCGCCCTCGACGAAGCGGGCTTGGTCGGTATCTTCGATGCGAAGAATAAACTTGCCACCCTGTTGGCGCGCGAGAAGCCATGGAAAGAGCGCGGCGCGGACATTGCCGACGTGGATATAGCCAGTTGGGCTAGGAGCAAAACGAGTACGAATAGTCATATCTGTTAGTATAGCAAATTCTCCCTCGTTTTTCATCGGGGGCGAGACTGGTGCCTTGGTCTAGCTTTTTGCGGGTGCAAAAAAGCTGCGAGTCGGGAGAGGTATCGAGCCGGCTATACGCTCGTCGCAATACGTTGAATCTGCTCGTTCGAGAGCGGCGCGTTACCGGAAATTGTGTAGAGAATGCCGCCGTTTACCCATGCGGCATCGTGGTCAAAGGTGTAAATCGTCAAGCCGTTTGCGGTTGTCGTCGCGTAGTGTTTGCCGGCTTTTGGCGTGACGTAGCCATCAAGGACGGCGGACGAGTCCCAGCCGGAGCGAGTCTGCGTGAGAGTATAGGCGACTGGTGTGCCGTTGGCGGCGAATTTCATCGAGACGGCGCCTTGTTGGTAGGCAACGGGGCCGGCGAGACTGTAACCACTTGGTTTATATGAGGGATAGTTGGCATTAATACCCGCTTGCGCCGCAGCGACACGGGTCGAGATATTTGGCATGCTGAGGTAGGTGAGATAGCCGCCAAGCAGTAAAAAACCAAACGCCGCCGAGGCGATGCTGAGCGATCGGCCGACGCGCTGTCCGCGAGTCGGTTGCTTGACTTCTTTCTTCTGCGAAGTCATCAGGGTGCGGCGCGTTGCGTCGGCGATTGCTTCTTGTTTGAGTGCTTTGGCGGATTTTTGCGGCATTGGTTGCGTGGCGTGCTGTGCGGCCGTCTGTCGTTCGGCTACTTTTTGCGTCAGCGGATGAGGCATGGGGGCGACGTCGGCGACGAGATGAGGACGGGGTGCTGGCGCGTCGACTGTGCGCGGCGCGAATTTTGTAATCTTATGAGCAGGGTTTGGGGCACGACGCGTGGCGATGGGCACGGTCTTCGGGGTTGATCTGTTCGCCTGGGCGGCCGATGGTTTGGCGGCGGTTGGTTGCGTGAGATACTTTCGATTGAGCGTCGTCGAGTGCTGGACGGTGGTGTGCACTTGATTCGCCGTATGATAATGCATCGCGCTTCGCTCTTGACGTAGCGGCCGACCAGTGCGCTGATCGTAGACAACTCCGTTTATTGTCACCGTTTGTTGTTTCATAGTTTCCCTCGATTACATCGACGCTACCCTCTGCGCCGTTTACTATACGTTTATAGTAATGAAAGCATGAGGAATATGCAAGCTACTCCACTATGTTTCGGTGGTGAACGGTTGTATACTATATGACATATGAAACAATCCAATCCTCGTCATGCCAAGAATAGTATTTTGGTTCGGCGTTCACTGATTACAATTTTTATGTCGATTATTATCCTTGTGCTCGTTGCGGCGCTCATGCTTGTGATTATGGGGTACCGCTTCAACCGTCTCGACGGCAAGCTCGAGCAAGGTGGTTTACTGCAATATGATAGTCGCCCGAATGGTGCCGATGTCTATGTCGATTCGGCGCGTCTTGCGAATAGGACGGCCAACAAGATTACCATATCGGCTGGCAATCACACGATTCGCATGACGAAGGACGGGTATAATGATTGGTCAAAGGACGTCACAATCAAGGCGGGGGCGGTGCTCTGGCTCAACTACACGCGGTTCGTGCCGAAGGATAAGCAGATTGACACGGTAGCGACCGCGTCGAGCATGACGAGTGCGGCGGTTTCTGGCAACCAACGGTTCGTTGCGTTTAAGGATGATCCTGTGGCACCTTCGGTGAGCGTTGCGTCGATCGACGGCGATACGCCAAAGGTAGAGAAATACGACCTCGCGTCTGGCTCATTTACTGCGCCGGCC
Source organism: uncultured Candidatus Saccharibacteria bacterium (assembly GCA_964433265.1). Lineage (GTDB taxonomy): Bacteria > Patescibacteriota > Saccharimonadia > Saccharimonadales > Saccharimonadaceae > Saccharimonas. The sequence goes on from CAYSQL010000011.1 coordinate 11,165, forward strand.
GACGCAAAGAACCAGGCATTCTCGATTGATTCGTGGGATGGTGATGCGCGCTATCTGCTCATTCGTCACACGTATGACGGTGATAAGAGTGAATGGTTGATGCTCGACACGCAAGGCGATAAGTCGACGCTCAATATTACGACGAGCATGGGTGTGACGATTGGTAGTGCGGAATTCGTCTCTGGTAACAGCCGGGCGCTGTATATCTTGGAGACGAATGGCGAGCTGCGTCGTATCGACCTCGGGGCGAAGACAATTTCGGCCCCGATTATCACGAACGTGGCAGAATTTTATCAGTATGACCGTTCGACGATTACGTACGCGACGAAGATAGATGACACGACAAAAAAACGCACGATTGGGTATATAACGAATGGCGCCTCGAAGGCGCGCACGCTGAAGACGTACGCCGATTTGGGCGACACTCCCCTGCACCTTCGGATTGGCCATTACTTCGATAAGACATATGTCGCGATTGCATACGGCGAGACCCTCGACATTACCTCGGGCGATCTCCCGTCGAGCGATTCGACCGATGTGTCCAAGCAGGTGCAAGTGGCGAGCGTGACGATTCCTGGCGGGGTGACGAAATTGGCGTTCTCTCCAGATACGCAACGGTTTGTTTCTGCTGAAACGCCGACATCAATCACGACCTACGACCTCGAACTCAATACGCTCGGTTCCGCTAAAATAGATAATGCAAATGGGCGCGGGATTCAGTGGGTCGACCGCGAGCATTTCGTGTCGAACGCTGGCGAGATGGCGTTGTATGATTTTGATGGCACAAATCGTCAGGTATTGACGAGTGGCGGCCTGTCACTACCGGTCGTTATTACGCCTAACAATAAATACATGGTTGTATTTACGCAAGATGCGCATGGCGCACACTTGCAGCGAATCAAGCTTTTGCTCAATTAGACGCTACCCGCCGATGCCAAACACTCGTTCGAAGAATGTTGGTGAATTACGTGGCATCGTTGTTGGATGTGACGAGGTCGATTGAGTCGGCTTGGCGGTCGCAGCTTTTGGATCGGGGCTCACTTGGTCGGCAAAGACAAGGAGGCGGTTGAGCGCAGTGCCAAGTGGTACACAGGTGATGAGCGTGATGTACGGTTTGTCGGTGCCCTCGTTGAGCGCGGCGACGTCGGTTGGTTGCACGGTCTTTGTATGCGTGACGGTGTAGGCGTAGCGCGTTCCCTGATAGTTGATGTAAATCATATCACCCTCTTTTGTCTTGACGAGCGGCGCGAAGGCAAATTTATAGTTCCCTTGATCGGTCCAGTCGTTGCTTGAGTGCGCGGAATACACGGAATTGCCATTTTGCCCAGGTCGGCTATTTGCGCCAACGACGTTGAACCATGCGGCGCCTTGGTCCATTGCGTGATTGAGCGAAGTCTGATCTGAGGCGACGGCATCCCAGATAATCGGGACGTTGATACTGAGTTTTGGGATAATTACGCGGTCGTCTTTTGTCGTGGCTACCGTGCTCGTGGCGCTGGTCTCGAGAGATTCTTGGTCAAGACTACCAGGGGCGACGTATGCAGCGAAATAGGCAAATGCCTCGCGGTTGTATTGCAGCGCAAGTGGAATGAGTAGCGCGACCAGTGCGGCAATAATCGGGACGAAATGGCGGCTTTTGCGGATTTTTTGTGCCCTCCCGCGCACGTTATCGAGCAGTTTCGAGCGGAGGTCGTATAGCGCCTCATCCTTGGTGAATACTTCTGGCTCGCGGGGTACTACTTGGTGTGAGCTCTCTTCGAGTGCGCGCTTTGTCTTGTCGACCTCGCTCATGTAGTAACGCTCGTAGTACTGTTGGTAATAGTTCTGCCAGGCGCTATGATATCGTTGCCAGACGTTGGGCTCGATTGTGTGCTTAGATTCATCGTGGGTCTGCTCATAGGGACTTGGTGTGTCGAGACTCGCTGGTTGATAATCAACGGCCCCGTGGCGCTCGGGCGTGGCTGGCTGGGCAGGCGCGGCGGTATTGGGGTTATTTTGGTACGCGCTATCTATCTGTCCGCGCGCAATATTGGCAGCTGCCGTCTGTGCGGCTTGAGTGTTGCGTGGTTCGACATGAATGCCAGCGTCCCGCGTGGGGACGGCTATCGAGTTGGCTGGTCGATTATCATCTGGCTTCATATCTAGAATATATCTCCAATTTAGTATACAATAACGGGAGCGCAATTGATACGCGAAACCGCTTTTGCCTTATCGGCGCGAACGTCCG
>CAYSQL010000012.1:0-9517 GCA_964433265.1 uncultured Candidatus Saccharibacteria bacterium
GCAAAGATAATCGACGAATCGCCAAGCTGTTCGTGAATATCGTAATAATATTGGTCGTCATGGAGCGCAAAACCAGCTCGCGCGGCCGTCTCGCGATAAATCGCCAGGAGTGGCGCGATGTCATCAGCCCTCCGCACACGGCGAATCTCTACACCCTCCCTACCCGACTTGCGGATGTATTGTCGGGTTTTTTTCGTCATAGCCGCCAGAAGCTCGTCCTCGGTCTTTGTCAGATCAAGAATCAGCGTGCTTGGAATCAGGATGGTATTGTGCGACTGCCGCCAACCCTCGACTTGCGGCATATCCGCCACGTCGGGCTCGACCGTCAACGCCACACCGGGAAGCTGCGCTTTTACATATACGACCAGCGCCTCGAGAACCTCACTCCCCCGCCCCTCTTTCCAAACCGGCCCTCGTGGGACGTAGAGCAACCGCCGAAACGGCGTTGGCAGCGTTCGTTCTAGTACCTGCGCCGCTCCAACAACGGCCTGCTCGTCATCGGTAAAAATCACCCGATGCACCCGCCAGTTATGCGCGCTCTTTACCTCTCCCCACCCCCATAACTGCAGAGGGTGACCGCCTAAATCGTGCACGATCTCGTCCCATACCGCCGCTTCCTCGCAAACTTCCGTATGTATCATATGTTCATTATACGCCATTCATGCTATACTAAGCGAGAACACAAACACGTGAGAAAAAACAGAGGTTAGAAATAGATAATTGTGATTTCTTTCACAGGAAAATGGTCACAAGTTCTGTTTCTATTTGTCTTTTTTCGCGTGAAAACTCATGGGAACCCCTTAACGATGAATCTTGCAAAAGCCTATACACCAAACGATTACGAGCCAACTATTTACGCCCTATGGGAAAAATCCGGGGTATTTGAGCCAAAAGGGAAGGGCGACCCCTACGCCATCGTTATGCCACCACCAAATGCCAATGGCAACCTCCACCTCGGTCACGCCCTTGGTGACGGTATCGAGGATATTCTTGTTCGTTTCCATCGCATGAAAGGGGAGGACGCCGTCCTGATTCCAGGGGCCGACCATGCTGGATTCGAGACGTGGGTCGTATACGAGCGCCAGCTCGAAAAAGAAGGGAAGTCACGCTTCGATTTCACCCGTGAGCAGCTCTACGCCCAAGTTTGGGATTTTGTCGACAAAAACAGAGGTAACATGGAGCTTCAGATTCGCGCGCTCGGTGTCGGACCGGCGTGGAGCAAGTCGGTTTTTACTCTCGACAAAAAAGTGATTGACACCGTCTATGCGACGTTTAAAAAAATGTGGGACGATGACCTTATTTACAGGGGTGAGCGCATCGTTAATTACTGCACAAAACACCAAACGAGCTTTTCTGATATCGAGGTGGTCTACAAGAACGAGAAGGCAAAACTCTGGAAAATCGCCTACCCAACCCTCGACAAAGTAGGGGAGATTATCGTGGCGACAACTCGTCCCGAGACAATGCTTGGTGACGTCGCCGTCGCCGTCCATCCCGATGACGAACGCTACAAACACCTGATTGGCACCAAGGTCATGCTTCCGCTGACTGACCGCGAAATCCCGATTATCGCCGACGAATACGTCGATATGACCTACGGAACGGGCGCCGTCAAAATCACCCCGGCGCACGATCCAAATGACTTCGATATCGGCCAGCGCCACCACCTCGAAACACGTCAAGTGATTGATTATGACGGCAAAATGATCAATGTCCCCCCACAATTTATGGGTCACACCGTTCTCGAAGCGCGCAAACGCGTCCTCGCCGCCCTCAAGCTCGAGGAATTCATGCGGGGCGAAGACGACCTCGAGCACTCCGTCGGTCACTGCTACAAGTGCGACACAGTTATCGAACCAATGGTTAAGGATCAGTGGTTTGTCCGCGTTGAATCACTCGCCAAGCGCGCTATTGAAGCCATCGAGAACAACGAAATCACCTTTTACCCAGAGAACCGCGGGCGCGTGCTCGCTAACTATCTGCGCGGTCTGCGCGACTGGAATATTAGCCGCCAAATCCCGTGGGGGATTCCGATTCCAGCATTCCAGAACGTCAATAATCCAAACGACTGGATCTTCAACACTGATGTCGACGAGAAGACTATCATTGTAAATGGCACAACATATAGACGAGACGAGGATACGTTTGACACCTGGTTTTCGAGCGGCCAATGGCCATTTGTCACAACCGACTACCTCGATGGCGGCGATCTGGCTCGCTATTATCCGAACAACGTCATGGAGACAGGCTACGATATCCTCTACCAGTGGGTGGGGCGCATGATCATGCTTGGTCTGTACCGTACTGGCAAAGTGCCATTCAAAGACGTCTACCTCCATGGCCTCGTCAACGACGAGCACAACCAAAAGATGAGCAAAAGTAAGGGCAACGTCATCAATCCTATGGAAATCGTTTCCGAGTACGGTTCGGATGCCCTGCGCCTCGGTATTATATCGAGCCGCAGCGCCTCCCAGAGCCAAGCCTTTAGCAAGGGAAAAGTCGTCGCCGCGCGCAATTTTTGTAATAAACTCTGGAATATCGCCCGCTATATCGAAGCGAAGGTGGGAGACATGCATCCAACGCCGAATCCCGAGCCGCACTCGATGGCCGACCACTGGATCGTGCGCGAGCTCAACAAGGCCGCCAAACAGATTGACGCTCAGCTCTCTAGCTATCGTTTCGCCGAAGCCGCCGAAACGATTTATCACGCTGTCTGGGACGATGTTGCCGACTGGTATATCGAGGCGAGCAAAGTCGAAACGCACCCGTCGATGCTCGCCTGGGTACTCGACACGAGCCTCAAACTCGCCCATCCGTTCACACCGTTCGTCACTGAGACAATCTGGCAAACCCTGCGCTGGCATGATGATCTGCTTGCGAGCGCAACCTGGCCCGAGCAAAAACCGTATAACGATATCGCTGCCGCGGAATTTAGTCGCCTCAAACGCCTTGTAACCGAAACTCGCTACGTCGCTGCCGAGCTACCTGGCAACGAGCGCTACACGATGCTGTACATCGATGACGCGCTCGTCGCTGACAACACCGACATCATTCGGCACCTCGCCAAACTCGAGGCTATCGAACACACCGACCAGGCAAGGGGACTGCGCCTGGCTGCAAGTGGGCGCGACGCGTGGCTCGATATATCGACCGAGCTGCTCTATGAGCATCAAACCAATCTCGAGACCCGTCTCGCTGAAGTGCGCGCTGATATTGAGACACTTGAAAAACGCCTCGACAACGAGGGGTACATCGCCAAGGCGCCCGCTGAGCTCATCGAGGAATCGCGCGAAAAGCTCGAATCAAAGAAGAAAATCGTCGAACGACTCACGCGTGAACTCGAAGTGCTCTAACTACGCGATAACCGGTAGGTTTGCATTATCAAACGCATGACGACCGCCGCCAATACCCGCCTCAGCTAATTGCTGATGCTGGTCCTTGCGCGGTGGCACCGATGGCGACTGGTAGGTAAAGCTGTTTAGCAGCGATGCACGCGCCGCGTTGTGATCGGGGTGTGTATGGGCGTCAGCCTCAACAAATGTTCTCACGCGGTCAGCCATTTCGGCCGTCGTTTCGATCGAATCAAAGGGGCGGTGCAGTGCCGTCACCGCCGCACGGTCGACGCGACCATCGTGCAGGAAGACGCCAAATGCCGCGATGAGGCTCACACTGGTCATGATTTTTCTAACGATGTTTTGTACTGCGTCCATATGTTTGTTTTTTGATAGGATATAGTAATATCTAAATTAGCACAAACTTTATGAAATGTCAACTAGGTGTCACTCATGGTGATACGGGTGACCCATCGCGATGCTTTGCATCCGATACACCTGCTCGGTGAGAATCAGCCGAACCAACTGATGTGGAAAGACAAGTGGCGATAGTGACCAAACGAGATTGGCGCGCGCCATCAGCGCGTCGTCAACACCGTAGGCGCCGCCAATTACGCATACCACCCGGCGACCAGAAGACAATAGTGATTGAAACGAGTCCGTCAGGGCAGGGGATGTGAGTGATTTGCCACGCTCATCAAGCAGCACCACCGCGTCGCGGGCATCAAGCTTGGCTAGTATGCGCCCAGACTCCTCCTGGCGCGCACCAGCTCCCTCGAGGGCTGAATGCGGCAATAGTACCCATTCGATTTTCCATGGCCCCTGAAGGCGTCGAGAGTAGCGCTCAATTCCGTCCATCACCCACGAATCGTGTTTTTTACCAATCGCGATGACGGTGATCATGCCTGTCGAATCTTTGCCGCAAACACTTCCAGCTCGTCAGCTGGCAACATCGTGTCATCGTCTGGCCGGTAATGATATTCCTCGGCGCTTGTGAACGGAAAGACTTTGACGTGCGCGTGGTTTTTTACGCCTAGCCCTTCGACATTAATCGCGACGCGCTCTTTTTCGGGAAATACCACACGAAGCTTCTTGCCGACAATGCGGACCGCCCTCATTAACGCTTGGTAGTCCTCGTCTGACAGATCCCAGACATACGGCACCTGCGTTTTTGGCACAACCACTACTTGGCCTGGTTGAATCGGTTGGATATCCATGAATGCCAGAGTCTTATCGTCCTCGTACACCTTTACGCTTGGTATCTCGCCCTTGATGATTTTCGTAAAAATACTATCTTCCATGCCCTTTATTATACACTCCGCCTCTGTTAGAATAGGTATAATATGGAGAATCGATAGACGCGCGAAGTGCGCCGACCGTGAACAGCAATAACTTCATCGTACATTACAGTTCTACAATTCTGGAGAGGTGGCCGAGTGGTTGAAGGCGCACGACTCGAAATCGTGTATGCGGCAACGTATCGGGGGTTCGAATCCCCCCCTCTCCGCCATAGTAACTATAGTCACCCTTGTGGTGGCTATAGTTACTATGAGATAGTGAGTTCGACCCCCCGATCGGGGGCGAGGAGTGTCTGTCGACACTCCGCAGGGCGACGCCGCAAATGAGCTATGCTCATTTGACCGGCTCGCGGGGTCGCGGAACGTGACCGAATCCCCCCTCTCCGCCAAGAAATTACCCCAAGCCTTTTGGTTTGGGGTAATTTCTTACCCGGGGTTCGGCGCAGTGAGCAAAGTACGAAATATGCTCGCATATTTCTACGAGCGAACGGAGGAGGCGACTTGCCGCCGATATCCCCGCGTCACGGCGAGTCGCGCGTTCAGACCGAGGCGGGGACGACCATGAAAAAAAGAGGAGCAAACTCCTCTTTTTTTCATGGTACACCCGGCGCGATTCGAACGCACGACCTTTGGCTCCGCAAGCCAACGCTCTATCCAGCTGAGCTACGGGTGCATACTCTGCGTGATGTAAAACATCACACAGACTTCAAATAGAAGGTGCGTCGTCACGGAAATCGTACACGAACATATGTTATCGTAGCATATATCAGAGGTAGAGACAACTACATCTTGAGTTTGACGATAATACGATCGTATAAATCAGGGTGAACATCCTGCATTGGTAGACGCGCCGCAAGCATATCGACAAGCACCTCGCCAACTTCCTCGGGGAAGTAGACGGCCTGACCGATTTGGAATCGCTTACGCGGAATAAGTTGCACCGTATGATGACCAGCGAGCGTCGCAACGCCAAATGCCCGAAACAAGTCGTACGAATACAGTTTGTCATTCACATAGAGGCCTTTTTTTGACAGGATATAGTTCAAAACCGCTGGCTGTCGACGAACATACACGAACAGCGCCACCGCCATGACTGGTAGTAAAATCGCAAAGGTCACGGACTTAATCACGAAAATTGCCAGCAAAATAAGGGAGAGAACCACCAGGGCTGACACGCCGTACCAGATAGCCGACCGATCATGCTGAATATATTCCGTCGCCTGCCAGCGCAACAGAATCGCGTCATCCACCCCTGATGGCGTGTAGGCCTCGCCTGGCGCATCTAGCTGCTCTTGCGCCGTGACGGGCTGAGTCGGAGGCATTTCCTGCACTATTTGCGGTTGTGGCGGCATCTGCATCGGCTGAGGGGGTGTTTGATTCACAGGGGAACTATAGGTAATCTGCGGGCTGGTCTCCGCCGGTTGGCGCCATTGCTCTGGATCTTGCGGCTGCATAGGTTCAGTATAGCACGAGCAAGAAGAACAATACATCAAGAAGGGGGGAGATGTCGCTTCGCTCCTCCGCTTGTTTATTCCGGCAAAAGCAAGCTTTTCCGGAATTTCACCGCGCTCCACCGAACTCCGCGCTTGTTTTGCTTTGCAAAACGCGGGAGTTTAAATCGCAACATCGCCAAAAGAAAAGACACTACCAAAGGGCAGTGTCTTTTCTTTTGGCGGAGGAGGGGAGATTCGAACTCCCGCTACAGGTCTCCCCATACTAACGATTTAGCAAACCGTCCCCTTCAGCCACTTGGGTACTCCTCCATATGTGAATCTCGCGTCCGCAAGACTCCCCTGTGTTCGTATGGGCGATACATCCGTTTTTTTGGACTTTCTCCAGTGTATCATGTCTTTGACGCAACGTACAGAGGTCGTCTGTAACATATTTTATAGACAAAACAGTGCTTTTCGTCATACTATATAGGCAGGAGTTATATGAAACATTTTTACCTATCAGTTATCGGAACATCTATCGGCGCGGCTAGCGTCGTCGCCGTCTTGCGAGCGAGTAATGCGCTGGCATTGGGCGTGCAAAGCGGCGTCCAAGCCGCTAAAGGCAGTGATCAACCGGCGAATCTCTTTGGCGATAGTGGCGTTTTTTCGCAAATCAGCAACGTTTTGCTCTTTATCGTCGGAGCGATTGCTGTCATCATGATTGTCATCGGTGGGTTGCGGTATGTCGTGTCGGGCGGCGACTCCTCGCAGGTGCAAGCGGCAAAGAATACTATTCTCTACGCCTTAATTGGAGTGATTATCGCCATTTTAGCGTACGCTGCGGTGAACTTCTTCGTGAATAGCTTTGTCGCTGGCGGCACAGGGGGCGTCGGTTCGTCAAGTAGTGGCGTCAACGGTACGTCGACGAGGTAAAAAAGGTATTCAGGTAAGATAGCTGCGATTATGCGTGGCTATTTTTATGGGGAGAGGGAGGGATATCGGCTAAAGCCGGGTTCTCGGTCGCCTTTTCTCCGCCACGTAAAACGACCCCATATAGGGGTCGCCTTGCGTGGCGGAGAGGGAGGGATTCGAACCCTCGGTACGTTTTACCGCACGCCGGTTTTCAAGACCGGTACCATCAACCACTCGGCCACCTCTCCAGAAACTTTTTCCACTATACCAGACACCGCCCGGCTAGTCGAGCGTCTGGCGTGCAATGACCGCCACCCATACCTCTTTCACCCCCGCGGCTCGTAGTGTTTTTGCCGCATAGTAGACCGTCGAACCCGTCGTATAGACGTCATCGATAAGCAAGACGATTTCTGGCACCACTATACGTGTTACACGAAACGCGCAACGAGCCTGACGCACTCGAGCCGCTTTCGTCGCACCAAGCTGTACGTCATTCGTCGTCCTCGAGAGGAGGGGTTGATAGGGAAGTCCTCGCACTCTTGCAAACTCGCGCGCAATGAGCCCGGCGTGATCATATCCACGGCGCCGGACGTGCGGCGAAATCGTTGGGATGTTCGTCACAACGATTGAGCTAGGGAGAATGGGAAGTGTATCTGATAATAGTCCCGCAAGCGTTCGATACGCGCCATGAAGGTGTCGGAACTTAAAGTCATCAATCACGCGCCTCAACGCGCCGCTTCGCTCACTCACACACCAAGCCCGCCCGTATGTTTTGCTGCAAGCATGGCACAGCATACCACTCCGTGCGACGACGCCACATACGAGACATTGTTCGTAGGGCTCACTAACGATGTCATAGTAACAACGTTCACATAAAATTGCCCCAATTGCGCCACAAGCGCTACAGTAGTGGGGTGCAAGAAGGCTGCCCACCCATTCATGCATTGTATTTTTTACGTTCATTATCTTCACTTTGTTGATTATACGCCACCCGTTAGCTATAATGCATACAGACTAATTGTCAAACTGAGCCTAGAGAAAGTGGAGGTATCATGGCCCGCAAGCAAAATGACGATCTATTGATCGAAGATGAACTCGCTGCAGCATTCCTAAATGACGACAGCATCGCAGACGACGTAAATGCGCCTGCAGCCCAACAACAGCAAGCAATTCCTCAGGCAAGCGACGAAGCAAGCTGGGGGGAGAGCGACGACGAATTTCCTGGTCAGCTCGCCGTTGATGTCTACGAAACCGAAGAGCAACTCATTGTCAAAGCACGCACCGCAGGTGTCAACAAAGAAGACCTCGATGTGAGTATTTCTGATGGAATCTTGACAATCAGTGGCACGCTTTCGAGTGGCGATGACTCAAAGGCGACCAACTGGCACATCCAGGAGTGCTACTGGGGTGAATTTAGCCGCACCCTCGCATTGCCTGTGCCCGTCAAGGAAGATGAAGTTGCTGCTGTCCTTAAGGATGGCGTCCTGACCATCACTTTTGCAAAGATCAAGCAAGAGCAGGCGAAGCGCATTACTATTCAGTAACGTCTACGCGCCACAACAAAAAATCGGCCAGCTCTGGCCGGTTTTTTGCTAGGGGATGGGGGCAGAGGCGACATAACTATCACAATGGAAGAAGCGGCCACTTATGGCCGCTTCTTCTCCAGACCCAGTGACCAGGTCGTCTGCTAACCCTGCGCAGCGAATGAGTTCACTACAAATGTGACAATCGCATACGCGAGCAGTGCCACGATAATACCGATGACGGCATAGAGGATGGTGTTTTTAGCGCTTTCGATCTGCTTGGCGTCACCTTGTGAGATAACGTAGCGGATACCGCCGATAATGAGCATAATCACCGATACAGCACCAATGATAAAGAGCAGGACATCAGCGATTTTTTTAAAAACGCCCGTGTCGCCCGTCAGTGACTCCGGAGTACCAGTCGCCCTTGAGCAGTCTGCGGCTCCCGTTATGCCTGTTGTCGCATCACCACAGGCCGCATATGTTGGCGCTGTCAACACACCAACCACACCGAGAGCAATCGTCGGTACCGCAAGCAGTGCGAGAAGGCTTTGCTTTATATTGATTTTCATATTTTTCCTTTCCATTCTTGGGATTAGACGTTACCACCATTTATAGCAGAAATGACAGCCGATGTTAAGAGCGTTCTGTTATTTTACAAAGGCGTTCACAACAAATTGTACAATCGCATACGCGAGCAATGCCACGACAATACCGATGACGGCATAGAGGATGGTGTTTTTGGCACTTTCGATTTGCTTGGCGTCACCCTGGGAGATAACGTAGCGGATACCGCCGATAATAACCATGATGACACCGACTGCAATAACGATAAAGAGAAGGGTATTGGCAATCTGTCCAAAAACCGTTTTCAAGTCCTTGCTGCCCCCTGTTGATCCGGTTGAGGTGAGTCCAGCATTAACGCAGGCCGCCGCATCAGTACAATCTGCAGCGTGCACGGGCACAACAAGGGTCGTCGCGGCGAAACCAATCGTCATAAACGCTGCGAAAATGGCTAT
>CAYSQL010000012.1:9617-13001 GCA_964433265.1 uncultured Candidatus Saccharibacteria bacterium
CAACAAGGGTCGTCGCGGCGAAACCAATCGTCATAAACGCTGCGAAAATGGCTATACCGATCTTATTTCTCATATATTCTCTTTCTCCTTTACTCTCTATTTTACAGGGCTTTGACGACAAATTGCACAATTGCATACGCAAGGAGGGAAACGAGCAGGCCGATAATTGCGTAGAGGATAGTATTTTTAGCAGCGGCAATATGCGACGCATCTCCCTGCGAGATAATGTAGCGGATCCCTCCATAAATAATAATTATCACTGCGATAGCTGCCGCTAAGAGGAGAAGCTGACCGATAACGGTTTTTACCGTCGTTCCACTCGACAACGACTCATGATTCACGACATTACAGTTGGCGCCCTGATTACAAACTGGGCTCAGCGTAATCGCCCCCGCAACCGGCGCCACTACAAAAGCGCCAATACTCACACCTACGAATGCGATTAAAAGAAGGCGTCGTATCATTTTACCGCTCCAATAACGAATCCCGTAATCACATACGCAAGGATAATGACGACGAGCCCAGTCACCGCACCGATGATGGCATTTTTGGCGCGTGTAATTCTCGTCGCATCGCCACGCGAGATGATATAGAGAATACCTGCCGCGATAATAACGATAACCGCCACGACACCCGCCCAGAAATAGACACCGTAAAGTAAATTCGCCACCAGGGATTTATCTGTCGAGTTCGTCGGACCAGTAAAGCCGATTTCACCTGGCGAGATGAGCGCCGCCAATCGTGTGTATAGAAGGGTACTATATGCCATCATGATGCTATTATTTCGAAATTATTCCCGCCACAGTGTTCACAATCGCCGCCGACAAGAGTGCTATGACAAGTCCGATTATAGCATTAGTAATCGTTTTTTTCGCCGCCGCCATACCCGCTTGCTCACCAGTGCTTGTCATATACTTAAATCCACCAATTACTAAATAGATGATTGTCACATACGCCACAATCATCAGCCCCGCCTGGATAACATTGAGAACAATCGTCCAGATAAACTTCGCAAGCTCAGTGCCTTTTGCGTCGGATTGCTGCGCCGGCTGTTTGATTGAACAACCTGCGCCCTCGTCTTGCAGCCCACGATACCAAGCGGGGATGCCGATTAAAGTATCCGTACAAGCATACGCCGGCTGCACGGGCAGTAGTGCTGCCGCCGTAAAAAGACCAAGAAACATAACACACGCCCCTATAAAACGTCGAATCATGGCCCAAACACTCCTCCCGGTATCAGGAAATTAACAAATAACACCATCGCGGCATACGCAATAATCCCAATAACCGTATTGGTAATAATTGTCTTCGCAGAGGACGTCTGTGATGCATTGTCGCCCGCACTGCCATACAAAATTCCGGCATACACCAAGGCCGCTACCGCAGCGATGCCGACACCAGCCGTCAGGATACTAAGGATCATCTTCAGCAACTTCATAATACTCGAATCTTGTGTACTTGTACTGGGTTTGTCCGCCGAATCGCAGATAGACTTCGGCAAAATTGTGCAAGTGAGCGCCGCAGCTGGACGTACACCCACCCCGATAAAACCACTCACAATAATGCTTACCGCAGCCACAGCAAGGACCATCCGAGAATATTGTTTCTTTTTAATCATGAGTGTGTTTATACCATACAATACTTTGCAGTGAGGAACAATAGCCTCACCGCCTCCCAGTTTTTATTGACTTTTTACCTGTAAAATTATACTATAGGTAAGTATATGTGGAGCGCAATCAGAGCAATCTCGCAGGGTAGGACACACCTGCGATATAGATCCGTATTGGCCGCAACTGTGCTTGTGGCGTCGTTTGCGTATATTCTTCTTACCGCTCCGCCCAGTTTTGCCGCCAGCACCGCAACCCGCTCAGGAGATACTATCACATACAATGGCCAGGCGTTCACCGCACCCGACGCCTCTATGCCATTACCAGCGGGAATGACCGCAGCAAACACTTACGTGTCAAAAAATGCCAGCGGCAACACTGTTTCATTTCTCGTCTTTACAAGCGGACCGCCCGCGTCGGCGACAGATGCACAGTTTGTCACCTATGATTTCACCGCGCCCAGCACGTACACCAACCCACAGCCAGATCCTCGAGAGCAGGTGACAATTACCAATAATACGCCGGGAGGAAACCCGAGCTGTGCGGGGCAGATAGCAAAAGGAGTTGGCTGGATTCTCTGTCCAGTCTCAAACAACCTCGCCTCATTCATGGACGCCATCTACAAGCTTCTATCTGGCTTTCTGGTCGTCGACACCAGTCAATCAACCACCGACAAGCCTCTCTATCAGATGTGGGTGCTCGTGCGCGATATATCGAATGTCGCTTTCGTTATCGCCTTTATTATTGTCATTTATTCTCAGATTACCAGTATAGGTATTAGCAAATACGGCCTCAAAAAAGCCTTTCCACGCCTCCTCGTCGCCGCTATTCTTGTCAATATTTCATACTGGCTCTGCACCCTCGCGATCGAGATCTCGAATTACTTAGGCTACAGCATCTACGAGACCCTATCAGGCGTCTACAAAAACTTCAGTGGGTTTAATAACTACCAATTATCATGGAGCGCACTCACTACAGTGCTCTTGTCGGGCACGGGAGCAGCGATCGGCGGGATTATTATTTCCGGCGGCGTCGAGGCGGCCGCATTTCTCCTTATACCATCGCTCGTTGGCGGCGCGTTTGCACTCCTCGTCGCCGTCATCATCATGTCCGCCCGCCAGGCGCTGATTACCATACTCGTCATCGTCTCGCCGCTTGCGTTTGTCGCCTACGTACTCCCCAATACTGAGAAGCTCTTCGACAAGTGGAAAGATACTTTTATGACTATGCTACTCCTTTTCCCGATTTTTAGCCTCCTATTCAGTGGCGCACAGCTCGCCGGTCTCGCGATCATCCAAACTGCTAACGGAGACGCCTTCAGGGTTGTATTTGGACTCGTGATTCAGGTGGCGCCAATCGTTATCACACCACTCCTCATCAAATTCAGCGGCTCGCTGCTTGGCAAAGTTGCCGGTATCGTCAACAATCCGACCAAAGGCCTCGTCGACCGTACGCGCAACTGGGCGCAAGATCGATCGAAATACGCCGCTTCGCTCACCAAAGCAGGCCGAGGCAAGGGGGCAATAGGACGCAGCGTACGCTACTTTGACCGCCAAAAACGCATGCGCGAAGCTGACATGAAAGACAACGAAGCCTTTGCCCAAAACGACGCCGAACGGCGCCGCTACCAGCGCATGCGCAATCCACGTCACAACGGCCGCTACATCAACCAACAGATGCTAATGCGCACCGCCGCCGATGAAGCCGCACTCGAAAAGTCAAAGGTCGACACGATGTACGAAGAGACAAAGGCAGGCCAAGCACCGGCAGGCGTCTC
>CAYSQL010000013.1:0-5048 GCA_964433265.1 uncultured Candidatus Saccharibacteria bacterium
TCGACTCAGTTTTTATCACTTAGGTAAAAATCACGACCGAGGCTTAGCGCCGTGACTCTCGCGTGAGCGCATCGCGAAAGTCTTGCATCGACCCGCCCAACTGCCGGATGCCGTTGTCCATAGATTGACCATGAAGGTCAGCATTTTGCATCGCTTCTTGCAATTGCTGCCAATAGTGCCGGATATGCGCTTCATGCATCTCATAGCCGTAGACGTTGCGTTGGCGCTCGCCGAGCACGCGGTGCAAATTCGCCGCTGCCGCGACCGCCGCCTCGGACCAGCTGTGCTGAACGACACTACTGTAGAGAATCTCGCCGCTCATTGCAGCGGCACCGTCCGCCACCATCTTCAGCATTTCGATTGGTTCACTTCCCGGGTTACTCTGTAAGTTGGCAAAATTTTTACCCAAGTCCTCGTTGGACTTACTCACGGCAGTCGATTCTTGTGCGGACCACTCTTGTTCATGTTGAAGACCGGTGATGACAGCCGGAAGATTGTCTATGACCTCACCGAGACGTCGCTGGTCGCCATCCGCAAGGCCCGGCTGCTCCAATAGTGGAATCATCCGGCCAATCTCATCGATTGTCGACATCGTCATTTTCCGTAACGCAACGAGGTCAGTGTTGGTCGCATGTTCTCGCCGACTCTTTTCAAGGGCCTGCAGGCCAGCGAGCGCCGTATCGAGGAGCGCCGTCAGTCCACCCTCTCTCGAGACCTCGGCTTCATGAGGCGCTTCAACTATCGTCTCGCTAGCCCCACCACCGCTGACAGCGAGGTTGGGTAGCTCCTTGGCGACTATCTCCTGCACTGGACCACCCGTCACGTGCAAATCAGGAAGATGCGTGTTTGGCGCGAGACCGGCAGCTTCGGTAGACGCATTGCCTTGCGACAGACCTTTGCCTACTTCCAATTGCGGCAGAAGGTCAATATCAACGAGCGTCCCGAAATCATCTGGACGCGTGCCCACCATGCGCACGACGCCCATCGCGTCGTCGCCATCTTTCACGATGCGCATCGGGAGCATATCTGGAATAGGCGCGCCGTCGGGGAGCTCTACGCCCAACATACGCAGTTGTAACGCAAGGTACTTCCCTACTTGTTCCTCGGCAGCCTTGGCTCGCCCGTCGGGCTTGGCTCGGGCCGAAAGTCCACGATAGCTTGATGGCGCTCTTGATTGTTCATTTTTGGTACTGTTTCTTTCAATTAACGACTAAACTAATTTAACATTAGCATAATATTGAATACTCGTCAATATCGTTTGAAAGAATGCGGTCCGCAGTATGATCGCTCGAGCCTACATGCTCGACAGGCCGAACCTGCCATCGGTCAAACCATTATCTCGAATCAACTGATTGAGCCGTTCGCGCACCCGCCCCTCATCGACGAATCGAAAGTCACGAATCTCGCCATAATCGTCGGGGAGCGTGTCGAACAACACAACCTTGACTCGATCTTTGCCGTGACCGTTCACCTCGACCGCATAGCGCTGCTTATCAGCAATCAACAGGTCGCGCTCGGTCATGCGGCCCTCCTGTACAAGCCGCTCCAGTCGATGGCGATAGGCTGACGGCGACTTGATGTCAAGATTGATATACCGATGTGATTCTGGGTCCATTACCTGTATATCGATACCCAGCGCATCCTGTGCACGCGAGGCCATGCGCGTATGAAATCCACTGTTTTTTGCGGCCAGATACACCGCAATCTCCCGCGAAAGGCCGCGCACAATCGCCTCCCATTGATCATCCGTAAAAAACGGCGCGCCGACCCGCCGGCAGGTGCGCAACATCGCCGCCTTGATTTTTGTCGTGAATCGCGCTCGATTGTCATCGCTCAATACCATGATGACGAGATCAAACGTATCATTAAAATCAATCAACTCAAACAAACGCGCTTGCTTGTCGTGATATCCGTGCGGATGCTCATCCATTTGAATCTGTGCCAAAGCCGCACGTGGCGCTTGAGCGATCAGTGCCACAAGACCATCGAGCGGCTCGCGCGTACGCTCGAATTTACGTTTCAATTTCGATGCCCGTTCGTCAAGATCGTGCACCTCTGGACGGCGCTGAAGCATGGCGCGCACTTGCTCTTCAGCACAATCGAAAATGTCGGTCGAAACGCAAACGAATTGCGGCTCTTCTCTGTTGCTTAAATAATGTCGGTCACGCGACCGATCACGCCCACGATATGCACGGTGAACGCGCGGACGAAATTCCCGCCAGTGTCGATGGTGCCAATTAGCCATTTGTATGAATCTTTCAGGTTACTGTGTGTTTTAATGTGCTTACGCCTATTATAGCAGGCTTTTCCAGTCCGCTACAAACTCACCACGACCTAATGAAGGCCCGTACTCCCGTGGCCACCCGCCCCTCGCTCGGTTTCGTCCAGCTCATCGACCTCTGTCCACTCAGCCGTCTCGTGGCGCGCAATCACCATTTGAGCGATGCGCATGCCTGGAGCAACGATGAAATCTTGGGTGCTCGTGTTGAGCAGTGTCACATGCAGTTCACCGCGATAATCAGCGTCAATCGTCCCCACGCCGTTTGCCGGCACGACGCCGAATTTCGCCGCCATGCCTGAGCGCGCCCGAATTTGTGCCTCATAGCCTGGCGGTAAAGCAATCGCGATACCCGTTGGAATCGTCGCTCGCCCGTGGGGTGTAATGGTCGCTGGCGTGTCGATGCAGGCCACAATATCCATACCGGCAGCAAGCGCCGTTTGATACCGTGGCAGCACGGCGCCATCGCGCACTTTTTTTATACTCACCTTCATTATACTTCCCCCCAATTGTCACCGATATGCACATCGACCTGCAGCCGCACGCCAAGCTCTGGATAAATCGTCTCCATCGTGTCTTGCAGAATCTCGCTGATCCGCGCGGCGTTCGCTTTGGGACACTCGATCATGATACTATCGTGGATTTGCAAGATTTGTTCGCCGAGGCCCGCAATGCGCTCGTCGACTTTTATCATCGCCATCTTCATGAGGTCTGCTTCGGTCCCCTGAATCGGCATATTCGCCGCGGCGCGCTCTGCCGACTGGCGCACAGCGAAATTACTCGACTGCACATCTGGCGTTGGACGACGGCGGCCAAAGAGTGTTTCGACAAATCCTTCATCGTGCGCTTTTTTGATGGTCGCATCGATATAGGCACGGAGTTTCGGACGCAGCCGGAAATACTCATCAATAAACCGCTTCGCATCAATAAAGCTCATGCCCGCAGCGGCCGCAAGTCCATGCGAACTCATGCCGTACAGGACACCAAAATTAATCACTTTTGCTTGGCGGCGCTGCTCTTTACTCACCTCGTCGAGCGGAATCTTGTGGACTTCGCTGGCAGTTTTGGCGTGGATATCCGTCCCCGCGTTGAAATCGTTAATCATCCCCGTTTCATTCGCCAGCACTGCGGCGAGGCGCAACTCAAACTGACTATAGTCGGCACTCACAAACACATTGCCTTTCGCTGGAATAAACGCATCGCGAATTTTTCGTCCCAACTCGGTGCGAATCGGGATGTTTTGCAGGTTCGGCTCGGTACTGCTTAGCCTCCCAGTCGCCGCGACATCTTGATTGAACGTCGTGTGGATATACCCCTTTTCATCAACTAGTTTTGGCAAGGCTTCGACGTAAGTATTTTGGAGTTTGGTCAGTTCACGAAATTGCTCGATCAGCTCGATAATCGGATGCTGCCCGCGCAGTTTGTCGAGCTCTTTTTGGCCGGTCGATAGCCCTGTTTTGCCGCGTTTTATACCCGCCGTTGGCAGCTGCAATTTCGTAAACAGCACCTCAGCAAGTTGCGCTGGGCTGGCGATATTAAACTCATACCCCACCATCTCGAACATGTGCGCCTGAATATCATGAATTTGCTCGGTTAGGCTCGTATTCATCGTCGCAAGCTGCGCGCTATCTAGTTTCAGACCGCGCGCCTCCATACGCGCCAGCACCGCAATAAGCGGGAAATCAATCGTTCGTGCCACATGCGCTAGTTTTGGCAGCTCGTCGAGAGCTTTTGATTGCTCCTCGTAGAGCGCCCAAATTGCCCCGACCTGTAATTTCGGGTCATCAAGCGACTCGGCGCCCACCAGATCTGTCAATTGACGTGACTTGCGTAGCGGATTGAGCAAGAACGACCCCTGTGCCGTGTCGTGGTGAATCTCGGGCAGTTTCGCGCCACGCGCAATAAGAAGTTTCAAAAAATTCTTTACATCATGCCCCACGATTGGTACATGTGCGAGGATATGGCCTGCTTTTTCGAGCGACAGACGCGCTGCCTTGCCTCGCTCTGGAGACAACCACACCGCATCGTCATCAGGCACGACGACAAGCTCCTTGGCCATCATCAAGATTGCTTGCGCATCATCGCCCGAAAAATCCTCGACGGCTGGATACTGTTTTTGTTCAGGCGCGCCCACCTCATCACGCATGTGCTCCGGCAGACGCCTGAGGAGGCTATGAAACTCTAGTTTCGTCAACATCTCTCTCAATGCTTTTGTGTCGAGCTCCCGAACATCCATGTCGGTCAAATTGAGGTCAACTGGCGCATCGAACCATAGCTCGGCAACTTTTTTACTCATCTCGGCGAGGTCTTTGCCCGCCTCGAGTTTGCGCCGAACACTATCTTTGACCTGCCACAAATTATCGTAAATGCTCTCGAGTGTGTTGAACTGCTGGAGCAGCCCGACGGCGGTTTTTTCGCCAATCCCTGGTACACCCGGAATATTATCGCTCGAATCGCCCTTGAGTGCCTTGAGGTCGAGGAATTGGTCAACGCGAATACCGTATTTCGCCTCGAAACTCTCCGGATCGAACAGATCGATATTCGTCAGGCCTTTTTTGAGTGCATACACGTGCGTCAGCGGATCGATTGCCTGAAGCGCGTCGAGATCGCTCGTGATTAGGCACGTCTCAATCCCCCGCTCGCTTGCCCGGCGCGCCAAGGTTGCCATGATGTCGTCCGCCTCGTAATCATCGAGTTCGTACAGCGGCCAACCAAACGTCGCCAGTAACTGATGCAAAATCGGGATTTGCGCGTAAAAATCCGCTGGCGC
>CAYSQL010000013.1:5148-12461 GCA_964433265.1 uncultured Candidatus Saccharibacteria bacterium
CCCATTCCCAATTCCCGTCGCCACTCAGCGCTTATTGTTCGCAGATTTTCACGAACGATCGGCAGACCACGCTCACGGCACTCAGCACGAAGCATATCTGTCACCGAAACAAACAAAAACCCATGCTCTTCGGCAAGCAACCGGCCAACCGTATCTTTGCCGCTTCCGTTTGTACCGCCAATTCCAATAATTTTCATCATGCGTTTCATCTTCTTATAATACCAAATGGTATACTAAAGCCACATGTTTTATTCGCACCAAAAACTAATCGCATTCGTAGGTCTCGCGGGAAGCGGCAAGACCGTCGCCGCCCAATATGTAAAAGACCGCGGTATTCCTGTCGTGTACTTTGGCGATATTATTCGACGGGCAATGGAGCAAGAGGGCATCGAAACGACGTGGGAGAATCAGCAAGAATTCCGCGAAGCCATCCGCAAACGCGAAGGTAATGATTTCGTCGCACTACAGGCTATCAAGCAAATACGAGACCTATTCCAAGCAGGACAGCACAAAATCGTCCTCGATGGCCTCTACACCTGGACCGAGTACAAGACGCTCAAGCACGAATTTCCCGGCGAACTCATCGTCGTCGCCGTCGTTTCGCCAAAACACCTACGCATCCAACGCATGGGCAAGCGACCGATTCGCCCCCTCACCCCAGAACAAGTCAATCAACGCGACTGGGCGGAAATCGAAAACCTCGAAAAAGGCGGCCCGATTGCGATTGCCGACCATTTCATCTCTAACGACGGCAGTCTCGACGCGCTGCACGAGCAGCTTGACGGCGTTCTACAGGAAACTGGCTTTTTCGCATAGCGCTCATGCTATACTGAAAAGCACATCAACCAAGTCACGAGGAGTAACCGATGGGACCGCAGCCTAGCGATACGAATCAATCGGAACAAAACACCAATCAAACACACGACGACGCACCTTCATTCCAACCGCCCCAGACGTTATCCGATAGCGTGCCGACCCATCCGCAGGCGCCACAGACTCCACCGCCCTATACACCACCTCTCGCAACGGCGCAACAACCATTCCAGGTGCCGCCCGCCGGCCCACTTCCCACCACAGGACAACCGCTCCCACCCACGAATGCACCAGTTGCTGCGGACACCGGTCAAACATTCGGCATTATCGGCCTCATTTTGCCTTTTGTCCTACTCAGCCTCGTCGGCCTAGTATTCTCGATTATCTCAACTGTCAAGGCATCGAAAGCCGGCGCGTCAAAGACACTCGGTATCGTCGGCATTATCCTCAACTCCTTCGCGATTCTCGCGACTGGTGGTACTATCCTCCTCTTTATCATCATCGGTGCGGCCGCTAGTATGCAGGCAGGCTCGCAGGTCACTTTCGCGCAATCCGAAGAGCGCAGTGTGACGGCGAAGGCAGAGGTATACTACGACCTCTACCATGCATATCCAGCAACGATTAGCGACTTCGAGAAGAATAGCGAGACCAAGATTGACCCTACCGTAAAAGTGATCACGTCCGACCCAACCGATGCCTATTCGGTGAAATACCAGCAGTGCAGCCCGACTGGCGCCCAAGTCGTCTATTACGACTCATCGACGCGCGAGCTCGTCGTCACCCCACTTGGTGATGCACCGATCTATAACGACTGCATGACCACTTCAAGAAGCGCCCTCTATAACTGAGCCAGACACGCAACAAAAAACACCTCGCAAATCGTCGCGAGGTGTTTTCGATTCGTATCCGCTGTTACTGTAGATACTCGTACAATTTTTTTGCATCTTTGTGCTTACGCAACTTCGCCAACGCCTTTGCCTCGATCTGACGAATACGCTCACGGGTGACGGCAAATTCCTGTCCCACTTCCTCGAGCGTGTGGCTCTTGCCGTTCTCAAGCCCGAATCGCATCTTGATAATTTTTTGTTCACGGTCGGACAGCGTCGAGAGCACCGCCTGGACCTGCTCCTTGAGAAGCTGGCTCGATGCCGACTCCTCTGGTGATGCCGTGTCCTCGTCTTCGATAAAATCGCCGAGCACTGAATCCTCATCCTCGCCATCACGGCCCACGCCGGCATCAAGCGAACTGATATCTTGCTTGATTTTTATGACATACTCAACTTTTTCCGGCTCCATCTCGAGCTCTTTGGCGAGCTCCTCGATGGTCGGCTCACGGTTGAGCTCCTGGGTCATGCGGCGCTGCGTGCGAAGCAATTTATTAATCGTCTCCACCATGTGTACCGGAATGCGAATCGTGCGCGCCTGGTCGGCAATCGCCCGAGTAATCGCCTGGCGAATCCACCAGGTAGCGTAGGTGCTAAACTTAAAACCCTTATCTGGGTCAAACTTCTCGACAGCGCGCAGAAGTCCGGTATGACCCTCCTGAATCAAATCAAGAAAATCAAGGCCGCGGCCGCTGTAGCGCTTAGCGATACTGACAACCAGGCGCATATTCGCCTCCGCCATCTTATCCTTGGCTTTTTTGTCGCCCTGAATCACCCGCTGAGCGAGCTCCAATTCCTCGTCGGCGCTGAGCAACGGAATTTTACCGATTTCACGCAGGTGCAGGCGCACCGAATCGTCGCTAATATCATCAAAATACTGGCCGCTATTGAGGACGTCTTCTGGAGTATCCTCTTCGTCCATCAGCTCATCAATCGCTGGCCCGTCAATTTCTGGCGTCAGTATGTCATCATTTAAATCGTCTGGCGCCTGGGTGTCATCGTTTGCCACGAGCAATCTCCTTTATCAATGCGTTAAGTTCGATACGCAGCTCTTGGGCCTTGGCGTCATCGCCACGATCCTCGTATTCGCGCAACTTCGCGACTAATGCCGCCTGTTTTTGTTTCTTGTGTTCATTTTCAATCTGCCGTATCAACCGCGCCGCTTCGAAGTAGCGATCATTTTGATCCCACTCAACATATCGCGCGTCGGCACGCAATAATACTATTTTTACATACTCGTCAAATTCTTGCAACTCTTTTGGCGTATCGACAAGCATCTCATCATGATGCCGCGCAAAATAGCGCGCGAGCGCCCGTCGCTCATCGCCATGAAGCATCGTCTCGTCGACATGGGCGAGCAACTCCTGGCTCGGCACGTCAATTGCCGCTATCGCGAGAACATCGTCCTCCTGTGCGTGTACTTCGGCGACCGGCTCGACCGTTGCCGCCTTCACTTCTTTGAGAACCGACTTTACCTCTTGATTCTCGTCAAACTTCTCACGAATCGACTCCATGCTCGTATGTGTCATATCGCCGATGACTCGCTCGTAATGCTCCCGTTCGACTGGATCATGCAAACTATTCACCACGCCAAGCGCTGCCGTCGTGAATGTCCGTTTGCCACTCGCCGTCTTCAGGTCGACCCGCTCGGAATAGTGTGCCAAAAGCCATTCCACCGCCGGTTTTCGCGCTGCAATCGCATCGCGCCATGCTTGCACATCTTTTTTAATCAATTCATCTGGGTCCTTGCTGCCTGTCGGCATCGAAATCACCGTCAGTTCGACCCCTACCTGTGCCGCGATTGCAATCGCCCGTTCCGTCGCTGCAATTCCCGCCCGATCACCGTCAAAGCACAGCCGCACGTCTGGCGTCAGGCGCTTGAACGCCCGCAAATGATGCTCCGTCATCGCCGTGCCTGCCGTGGCTACCACCTGCTTCACCCCTGCCTGATGACTACTGACGACATCGAGATTCCCCTCAACCACCACGATATAGCCCGATTCGCGAATCGCCTCTTTCGCCTGAGAGAGTCCGAAGACATGGCGTCCCTTGTCATACAGCAGCGTCTGCGGCGTATTGAGATATTTCGGCGCATTCGGAATATCGGCAATAATCCGCCCCGTAAAGCCAATCACCTGCCCACTCGGGTCCATCAACGGCACCATCATGCGCCCACGAAAAATATCGCCGCCAAATCGGTTCAACAGCCCCGCATCACCAATCTCGCGCCGAGAAAATCCCTTCTTTGTCAGATAATTCACCGCCGCGTCGCCCGTATCGGGCGCATAACCGATCGCGAAATCGTGGATACTCTGTTGCTTCAACCCCCGTTTGCCAACGACATACGCCAGCGCCGTCTTACTGCGCACCAAACTATGCTGATAATAGTTGGCAATGAGGCGATTTATCTCGAGTAAACGCTTCTTTTTCTGCGCCAAATCCCGGCTCCCCGGCTTTTCGTAGAGCGACAGGTCCACGCCCGCCTTGCGCGCCAGCAGCTCGAGCGCCCCGCGAAAATCCACTCCTTCGACTTCCATGATAAAACTAAAAACATCGCCGCCTTTGTTCGCACTAAAATCATGCCAAATGTTCTTGTCCGGGCTTACGAAGAAACTCGGTGTTTTTTCGTGGGTGAACGGACTATTCCCTTTAAAACTCCGACCGGCACGCTTAAGCGGGACGTATTCGCCGATAACGTCCTCGATATTCAACCGTGCACGAACCTCCTCTTTGGCGTCCATTACTTCTAGTATATCACTCTTTACCTCTGTTAGCGCCTATGGTTAAATAGAAGTATGAATCCGCAAGATCCGTACTATCAGCCCCAACCGCCGCAGCCAACGCCGCCTGCAAGTGCACCAACGGGTCAGTCCTCGCTTCCCCCTTCGTATCCATACGCCCCCTCGACACCGCAGTCTCAGCCATATGCGCCAGCACCAGCCAACACATATAGTGCGCCCCAAGTGTCGCCCCCGCAGCCAGCGCCCTTTCCACCGACTGCCGCCGCCCCCGATACCGGTCAATACCCCGTCGACTATCTCAACCAAATCGCGGCACCCGTACCGCAAAAAACCATCAATAAGTTCGCCGTCTTCGGCCTTATGTTTGGCTTTCTTGCCCTCGTCATCACCGCCGTCCTTGTACTGTCTGGCGCAGGCACACCGAATATCACCACCCAGGCAACGCTGACACGCGACCGCGTGTATGCCCTCAAAATCGTGACGACCGAGCAGCAAAAACACCTTGCCGACAACGGTTTATCCAGCCTCAACGCAACCCTCACCGCTTCGCTCACCACAATCTCGACCGACCTCACCGAACTACTTGGCGAAAAAACGACCACTTCAAGCAGCTCCAGCAAACCAAAAGACAAAACAATCATCGCCGACCAGGCAGCCCTGTCTCAAAAGCTCAACGATGCCTACCTCACCGGCACCCTCGACCGTACCTACGCCTCAGAAATGTCCTACCAGCTCAAGCTTCTCACCATCCAGCTTAAGAAGCTAGCCACCTCTGGTAAAACTGCTGCCGCAAAAAACATCTACACCAAGAATTACGATTCCCTCAACACCATCGCCACGAAACTCGCCGATACGACTTCGTCTCAGTAGCTACTCAGTGATCAACCGGTAGCTCAACCGCGCCAGGTCCTTAATTTCCTCGTCGCTCAGCTGCCCACTGCACAAAATCGTGTTCCAATGTTTTTTGTTCAGATGATACCCTGGCTGGACTTCCTCGTATTTCTCGCGTAAATGCTTGGCGAGCTGCGGATCACATTTCAGACTGACGCGAAGCGGCTTACTGCCCTCGGCAATCAATGCAAACATCTTCTCATTCTCGCCCGGCACGTCCTTGTGTCCCACTTTGTAGACCGCCGCCCCCTCGCCGAACGGATAGTCCAGCCACACACCCGGCAGGCTCAGTAAATATTCTTCAAGCTCTTTATGCGTCATGCCTTTACCTTTTTCAGGTAATATTGCAGTTCCTCGATACTGCCCCGAATATCATCAAGTGCTCGGTGCGCCTCGGGTTTGGCGAATTTCTTGCCAAATTTCCCCTCAAACACGACCTTCCAAGCACTGACATCGAGCATGCGGTAGTGTAGGCGCGCGTCGAGCCGCGGCCATTCGTTCGCGATAAACCGGCGGTCCTGATGGATCGAATTGCCACCGAGCAGTACTTTTGTGTCATCTGGGCAATACTCGTCGATAAACGCTAGCAGCTCATCCTCAACCACCCGCGCGCTCGCTCCCGAGGCATTCTGCGCTACGAGCTGCGCCCGGACATCTGGGAACTCATCCCAAAACGCGCCGACCATTCGGCGCTCAATAATTTCCTCATTTACGCTAACGACCGCCGCATAGGTAGCAATTTCCGTAAATTCCCAATCAGTCACGATACACCCCACCTCAAGTATCCGGTCGTTAATTGGATCGAGTCCAGTCATCTCCAAATCCATCCACAGGATTCGTTTCGGTTTAAAAGCGGGTTTTGTCATACGGCTATTATACCTCGTTATAGGGGTGATATCAAAAAACAGGGCTTTTGCCCTGTCGTCGCCTCCCCCTGCGTAGCGCCGCGTAAACTGAGGCGGCTTTGGTAAAAAGAACTCGGAAATTCAGAAAAACTTCCGCTCGAGAGGCAAATCTTGATCTTTTATCATCAAGCCACCTCTAAGTGTATTGGCGCTACGCTAGAGCACGGTTTTGAGCCCTCACACTTGAAAGCTCATTCCTACGAACAAAATTTGTTCAGAGTTTGAGATTTCAAGGGCTGAAGTGTTTTCCACCGGAGGTGGGGCGTTGGGGAGAGCGAGAACTCTCAACCTACTTGCCCCACCTCACGGTGAATGTGGAAACACCTAACACGTGCCTCCATGGAAGATTATGAGAAATCTCCGGCGGCTCAATATCTCGTAGAGCTACGTTCTTTCATTTATGAATTTCCTAGGAGGAAATTCGCGTCGGCAAGATCGACGAAGTGTAGAGTGCCCGTTTTTAAGGAAAAACGGAGCCGAAAACCGCTCACAACAGAGCTACGGCGGCATTGTAGTTCCTTTCTACTCAGCCTTGACACCTTGCGCATGGTCTTCGTCTATTTCACCCGGTGTCATGAAGGTGAAAATCGAATCCGTTAGCTCGCGGGTGCGAGCCAACTACAGAGTGGGCGACGGCAGCTAGCCCCTCTGTCGGGTTGGTTTGTCTCGGCACCAACCAGCCTTACGTTGCGATTCGGGGCTCACGCACGTCGAAATCCCCTAGTTTTTACTGCCCATCCAACGTTATTGCTCGGCAGGACTGCGGCGAATTTGCTCCGCCGTTTACGAAATGTGCGTCACCACATCTCGCTAGCATATTTTATCTGGTGCCCCGGGGTGACCGATTGGTGGTCAGCCGACACTCCTCTAGCGGAGCCGCCCGTAACGTGGTGCTTACACAGAATTAACCAAGGCCAGACTCCAAATAAGTCATGCGTGCCCTTTCATCTGATAGGTCTGCCCTCCGTGACAGATTTCGCCATCGACTTGCGACGATACTAGGTCGTACCGATGGTTGCAGCAGCCGGGCCTAGCCCCGGTTGGCTCATGTGGTTGCCACCCGGCAACGCGGCGGTGCA
>CAYSQL010000014.1:0-12197 GCA_964433265.1 uncultured Candidatus Saccharibacteria bacterium
CGTTCATCCTGAGCCAGGATCAAACTCTCCATAAAAGATGTTTCAATTGAAACGTCTACTCAAAAATAGACTGACGATGATTATTGCACAACCAAATTGTTAAACTACACATCTAAGGAGCTTGTTTTCGATTTCTCTACCATCTCGCATCAGACTGATACCAATCATAGCGGAGATTGCCTTCTACGTCAAGAGAATTTCGTAATTTAGTTCGTAGCGATAAAGACAACAGCCCCAATAAGGACGCCGATGCCCGCACCGACAAGCACTTCGACAGGGGTGTGACCCTTAGCAGCGCGCGGAATTGCCACCTTAGAACGCGTCGCTTTGATTACCTCACGAATCGCGACACCCTGCTCCCCAACCGAACGTCGTACCATCACGGCATCATACATAACAATCGCTGCGACCATAATGGCGAGGCCAAAGATTGCCGAATGGAACCCTTCACGGCAACCGATTAACGTCGCGACCGAAACAACCGTCGCCGCATGCGCGCTTGGCATATTACCCGACAGATAGAGTTGTCGAAAGGCACGAAACGTCCGATACCGGGCGGCCGCTATGATGTACTTTGCACCTTGAGCAACGATCCAGCTCGCAACGATTGTAATAATGTAGGGTGATAGTGGCATAGCGGCGCCTATTTCGCGTCAGCAGCGTCCTCTTCAATAGTATCTGGCGTCTCAAGCAGGCCAATCGACGACACGGAATCTCCCGCGGAGAGACGCATAACTGTCACTCCCTGCGTCGTTCGTCCGAGCAGTTTAATATCGTCGAGGCTGAGACGAATCGTCTGGCCATTCTTCGAAATCAGGATTGCTTCGTCCATTGTAGGTGCGATCGTCTGCACGGAGATAATTGGCCCAGTCTTTGCCGTCACAACTGCCGCTTTGATACCAACTCCGCCTCGTTTATGGCTCGGGAAGAGCGCCACGCGAGTCTTTTTTCCGAAGCCTTTTTCGCTGATAACAAGCAGCGTCTGGTCGTCGCTCGTCACGATATCCATGCCGACGACCCAATCATTTGGGCGTAGCCGCACACCGCGCACACCACGCGCAGAACGCCCCATCGCACGCACCTCTTCTTCGTTGAAGCGCACTGCCTGCCCGGCGGACGTCGACACAATCACATCGTTCTTACCGCTCGTCTTTTGAATCCAACGAAGCTCATCACCATCGTCAAGTTTAATGGTAATCAACCCATTCGTGCGGATATTCGCATAGTCAATCAGTGGGGTCTTTTTTACTGTTCCCTGTGTCGTGGCCATAAACAGGTAACCGCTATCATCTGCGTCCTTGGGCTGGCAAACGATGGAGGTAATTTTTTCCTCAGGCTGTAGCTGCAACAGGTTGACCGCTGCGACACCCTTCGCCGCAAGGCCTGCTGCTGGCACCTCATAGGCTTTCAGGCGGAACACCCGGCCCCTATTCGTAAAGAAGAGCAGCCAATCATGAGTACTCGCTGGGACAAGCTGGTCGATCACATCCTCTTCTTTCGTCGTCATCCCACGCTTCCCCTTACCGCCACGGTTCTGGCGACGATATTCACTTGCAAGCGTCCGTTTGATGTAGTTTTCGGTAGTCAGCAATACGACAGAATCTTCCTCTGGAATGAGCTCTTCGTCGCTAAATTTTCCAACCTCATGATTAATCATCTTGCTACGACGCTCATCGCCATATTTCTCTTTTATCTCGAGTAGCTCCTCCTTGATAATACGAAGAATTTCGTTTTCATCAGCGAGAACCGACTCAAAGTAAGCGATTTTCTTCATCAGTTCAGCCAGCTCGTCCTCAATTGCTTGGCGCTCAAGTCCGGTGAGGCGACGGAGCTGCATTGCAAGTATCGCTTTTGCTTGAATTTCGCTCAACGAAAACTTCGCAATAAGGGCTGTCTCCGCCTCTTCTTGCGTTTTACTTGCGCGGATTATCCTAATTACCTCATCAATATTATCAAGCGCAATCTTATATCCTTCGAGGATGTGAGCACGCTCCTTAGCCTTGCGTAACTCATATTCCGTCCGACGACGCACTACCTGCTGGCGATGTTTGATAAACTCTTGCAAGATATCGTGCAGGCCAAGAACACGTGGCTGGATACCGTTCACAAGCGCTAGCATGTTGTAGTGAAAATTAGTCTGCAAGGCAGTCAACTTATAAAGCTGGTTTAAGACTTTCTTGGGATACGCGTCTTTTTTTAACTCGATAACAATGCGAACATTGCCACGCGCCGATTCATCTCGCAAGTCGCTAATAGTATTCAGCTTCTTTTCATGCACTAAATCGGCAATTTTCTCAATTAATGTTGCCTTATTCACACTATAAGGCATCTCCGTCACGATAATTTGATGGCGCCCGCGCTTCGTCTCTTCGATCGTCGCAACAGCGCGAATCGTCACACTCCCCCGGCCTGTCGCGTATGCTTGACGCATCGGCGCGCCACCATAGACGGTCGCGCCAGTCGGAAAATCAGGCCCCTTGAGATACTTCATCAAATCATCGAGCGTCGCCTCTGGATTATCAATCAACGCAACCGTCGCATCTACCACTTCGTTCAGATTGTGCGTCGGGATATTCGTCGCCATGCCGACCGCAATCCCTACCTGGCCATTAAGTAGTAGGTTCGGCACGCGCGCCGGCAGTACGACTGGCTCCTGATGGGTCGCGTCGTACGTATCGCGAAAATCAACTGTTTCTTTGTCGATATCCGACAAGAGTGACTCAGAGACGCGTGTCATCTTCGCTTCGGTATAACGCATTGCCGCTGGTGGATCGCCGTCCATTGAGCCGAAGTTTCCCTGACCCTGGACGAGTGGATATCGCTCCACCCAATCCTGCGCCATACGCACCATAGCGTCGTAAATAGATGAGTCACCGTGCGGATGATACTTACCCATCACTTCACCGACAATCTGTGCACTTTTCACCGTCTTTGAAGTTGGCCCGATACCCATTTTGTCCATGACATAGACAATGCGCCGGTGCACGGGCTTCATCCCATCGCGCACGTCTGGCAACGCTCGATCAACGATAACCGATAGCGCATACCGCTTAAAGTTATCTTCCATGACATCTTCAACCGTACGAATCTCAACCGATTTTGAATGAGTCTGCACCGGCGTCACCACTTCACCTTCAAGTATCTGGTCATCCTGCGGTTGCACTGTATCTTTCTCGTCGTTCATATTAAACGTCCAACTCCTCAAGGCTCATATCTTTTGCATGTGTTTGAATAAAGTTCTTGCGCACTTCAACCTCATCGCCCATTAGTTTCGAGAAGATCGCATCGGCACGCTCTGCATCCTCTAGGCGCACTTGAACGAGGACGCGGTTTTCTGGGCTCATCGTCGTCTCCCACAATTGATCGGCGTCCATCTCACCAAGACCCTTATACCGCTGAAGCGACGACTCGCTCAACCCCGCTTGCTTGACGAGCGGCTCCGTCGGATCGATGACGATACCCTTCTCTTTGCGCGCCTGAATCAGCTCGTTATACCGAGTGGTGAGCGCCTCCTCATTATAAATATACTCCTGTTTGGTTGGAGAAAATTTGATCCTAAATAGTGGCGGCTTCGCGAGGTAAATGTGACCACCCTCAACCACTGGTTGCATATATCGGAAAAAGAAGGTCATCAGAAGTGTCGCAATGTGGCTTCCGTCAACATCGGCATCCGTCATGATGATGATACGGTGATATCGTAGACCACGCAGGTCGAACGCATCACCGATCCCCACGCCCATGCCCTTAATCAAGCTCAGAATCTCACGGTTAGCATACATCTTATCTAGCCGGGCACGCTCAGTATTCAGCACCTTACCGCGCAGCGGCAAAATCGCTTGCGTACGACTATCACGTCCTGTTTTTGCCGAACCGCCAGCCGAATCACCCTCGACAATATACAACTCGCACTCAGCAGGGTTCTTGCTCGAACAATCCGCCAATTTTCCTGGCAGGCTCGCACTATCCAACGCACCCTTTCGGATAACGTTATCTCGCGCCGCCCTCGCCGCTTTCCGGGCTCGCGCCGCAAGCATTGCCTTATTGACAATATTCTTTGCGACAGCCGGTGTTTCTTCGAGATAATACGCGAAGTACTCATTCATGACCTGCTCGACATACCGGCGTACTTCAGGATTGCCGAGTTTGTTCTTCGTCTGGCCCTCGAATTGCGGATCTGGCAACTTAACAAGAATGGCCGCAGTCAAACCTTCGCGAATATCGTCGCCAGTGAGATTTTCTTCCTTTTCTTTGAGAAGGCCGTTTTTGCGCGCGTAGTCATTAATCACGCGAGTCAATGCCGCGCGAAAGCCCACGAGGTGCGTCCCACCATCGGGAGTCAGCACGTTATTAGCAAAGGGACGCACCGTCTCAACATATCCCTCGTTATATTGCAAAGCCACCTCAATCATTGAGTCCTCGACTTGACGCTCAACGTAAAAAATGTCATCACCGACAACTTCCTTGCCAGTGTTCAAGTTTTTTACATAACTCTTGATACCACCCTCGAAGTAAAAGGCTTTGCGCTCCTTGGTTCGTTCATCCCGAACTGTTACATAGACACCTTTTGTGAGATATGCCTGGTGTCGAAGGTAGTTAACGACCCATTTGTAATCAAAGTCGATTGTCTCTTTAAAAATCTCTGGATCGGGGTAAAAAGTAATCGTCGTCCCCGTAGGGCGATCGGTCTTACCAATTTTCTTTAATGGACTAAGAGTTTTGCCACGCTCAAACTCAATATGGTAAAGCTCCCCCTCGCGCACCACCTCAGCAATCAGCTTTGTCGAAAGCGCGTTGACGACGGAAGACCCCACCCCGTGCAGGCCAGACGACACCTTATAGCCACCACCGCCAAACTTACCACCTGTATGCAGAATCGTTAGGACCGTTTCGAGCGTGCTAACGCCAGTTTTTGGATGCTTGTCCACCGGGATGCCGCGCCCATCATCAATAACCGTCAGACCGCCGTCATCACGAATGACAATATCAACACGCGTCGCAAAGCCCGCAATCGCCTCGTCAATCGAGTTGTCGGCAATTTCTTTAATGAGATGGTGAACACCGTCGTAGCCAGTGCTCCCTATATACATACCTGGTCGTTTACGGACCGGGTCGAGGCCTTCAAGGACCTGAATCTGCGAACCATCATACGAGCCATTATCTGTTTGTTTAGCCATTCTCCCTCACTTTTCGGTCAATTCAGCTGTTTACAATGCCTACATTATAGCATGAAAATAATTGTTCGTTCAAGATGTTGCGCTGAACATATTTCTTATGCTAAAATCTCCCGTAGAGGGATAAATAACACAAAAATAGGCACTGCCATGTTTAGAAAACTCGTATCAAATCTTGCTTTTAGCCCAGCACTCGTTGGGCAACTTGGCTTTTATGCCAAACGCCTTAAGAAAGAGGAGGCGACGAGGCGTCTCGGGTTAATATTTACCGTTCTAGCGCTCGTCGTCCAATCTTTTGCCGTCTTTCAGCCACCAGAGTCAGCAAATGCCTCAAATCCATCGAACTTTATCCAAGGGGGTATCAGCTCAATCAATGATTTCCTTCGCAACTACGATAGTAATGCAAATAACATCAAGGATCTCTTTTCTACGCTCGGCATCAGTCGTTCAGACATTGCAGCGGCGCGCTACGGGGAATTCAACTCCAAAGACGTCTACTCTTGGGGTCTCACCTCGCGGTTCAGCGCAGCCCAAGGCGAGCGAACCTACCCCATCCGCATAGAGGGAGGCGTCCGTAACTTCTATTATCGTCCGCTCAGCCTCTGGGACACTGGCAATAACGTCAAGACAGGATCGTATTACAAAGCGTATATTGGCAAGACTGCGAGTGGCATGTGGTTCGCCCTTCAAGTCAACTGCGGTAACCTCATCCTGAAGCAAGAGCCGGCACGTCCACCGTGCCCAACAGGACAGACCGGTCAATACCCTAACTGCCAGACCGCCCCAAAGATGTGTGACATTCCCGGCAAAACCAATCTTCGCGCCGACGATGTGAACTGTAAAGAAGCCGTCGCCGCCTGTGACCTCCTGACGATCAATAGAAATCTGACTGGCTACCACTTCGCCTCGGCGGCCTCGGCTGCAAACGGTGCAACCATCACTAGCTACACCTACGTCATTAAGCGTGACGGCAAGACGATTGATACAAAGACCGTTGCCTCAAGCAGCACAGTCAATGCGCTCGACTATGCGCAAACGCAGCAAGGCAAATACACCGTTGAGCTAACCGTCAACACCAACCTCGGCACGCGCAGCGGTCCAGATTGTGTCAAAACCTTCAATATCACTCCGCCACCTGTGTGCTCTGTAAATCCGAATCTTGCGTCTGACAGCCCCGAATGCCAACCCTGCCCCGGTGACTCAACTCTATGGATAAAGGATACGAAGTGCGCCGCTAATATTGTGACGACAAAAACAGCACAAAACTCTACACAAGGGGGCGACGCGACAAAAGTCACCGCCAAAGCCTCTGATCGAATCGTCTATACACTGAACGTTGAGAATCGCGGCCTTGCCCCAGCAACCTATACAATTACCGAACAGCTTGACGACGTCATGGAGTATGCATCGGTCCTCGATAATGGCGGTGGCACACTTGCGAACAAGGTGATGAGCTGGCCGACCATCACCCTAAAACCCGGCGAGAAACAGTCGCGCATGTTCACCGTCCAAGTCTTGAGTACTATCCCCACCATGGGACAAGGCACGAGTGACAAGACCTCTTACGATTGCAAAATGATTAATACTTTTGGTAACGCGGTCACCATTAACGTCGACTGCCCCGTCCAAAAAGAGGTCGTTGAACAGACCGTCGCGCAGTTGCCGCATACCGGACCAACAGAAAATATGCTATTTGCTGGCATTACTCTTGCCGTTGTTGCCTACTTCTACGCGCGCTCACGTCAAATGAAGCATGAAGTACGACTCATCCGACGCGGCTATAATGCGGGTACTATTTAGAAGGAGGACTACCGTGGATAATAACGAAAAAAATACTTTCAATTCCCCGGAACATGAGTTCGACGCCGATAATTTGCACGAACTCGGCAAGCAGCAGTCGGAGCGTCTCGACGAAACGCGCAATGAACACGCCGAATCGCGCCCCGAACGCGCAGTCGACCAAGCCCGCGCAGAGGTTGAGCGTGCCACGCACGAAAATGAACAACCAGAGAAGAATGAGAACAAACAAACGGCCGAACGCCTAACCCGCACCACCCCCAAGGACAAGGTGGGCGCCTACAAAAAAACGATGCACGAAGTTGAACGTCATTTGTCGCCCGTACAGCGTAGCTTCAGTCGCTTCATCCACCACCCTTTCGTCGAAAAAACCAGCGAAGTCGTCGGAAGCACAATCGCACGACCAAATGCGATTCTCGCGGGATCGGTATGCGCCTTTCTTCTTACTCTCAGCGTGTATATAATTGCGAGTAAATATGGGTACCCCCTATCGGGTGCCGAAACTATCGCGTCGTTCGCTGCGGGATGGCTCCTAGGGCAGATCTTCGATTACCTGCGCGTCATGATCACTGGCAAGCGATAGCGCGCCACAACGCCACATGTGCGAGTCAAAGATGCAGATTTCCCGTATTCGCGCGTCGAAACGACAGCACGATTCTCATCTGTGGTTCGCACATCTTGTTTAATGAAGATTAATTGATACCTCACCCGATCCTTCGTCACCTCGCACATGAAGTGCGTCACGAGGCTGCAACTCGACACCTCGACTTTGCCCACCCGCGCTCAGCGCAGTATTCATATTCACCGCCCCATGTGGCGCGTCAACGGCGGGCAGTACGGAGGGAGACGATAACGGCGTCATCATCGGTGTCGCCGTATCCGATAAAACGCGCGGAGTAGCGGGCGGTGATGACACCGCGACGGTCGGTGACTGCCCCGGTGGTGACGGTGACTGCGACAACGATGCCGACCGAACGCTGGTCGGAGCGCCCTGTGGCGCTTGTCCTGTCGACGTCGTCAACTGTTTGCGCTTAGCGAGCCACTCATCAAGGAATGACGATCCCGAGCTTTTACCCCCAGACGCCCCCGGCACACTGTTCCCAGCACCAGGCGAAACCACTCCCGCGTTGCCAATTGGCGACGCTTTCTTTACCGTCAAACGCTGAAAAATCTCCTGCTCGACTTTTGCGCGCGGCTGCCCATACTTTGCCGCCGACAACCGTTTCAGGGCATTACTGAGTTGTTGGTTCGCTTGTCCCATCGGCGCTATCCAGCTCATACTAAACGGTGCCGACGGTGCACCGTTAATTTGCGCAACGACAACCGACTCGTGATTCGGCAGTTTAGTCAGATCCTCCGCATCAAAAACCGGCGCATATCGCTTAACCATAATTTCTGCGTCCGTAATACCAATACGCCCCGTCACGGTCGTCCCAACGTTCCCGATGATAGCCTCTCGCAAGCTCTCCTTGAGCTGCGTCATGAACTGATTGCCAAGTGTCAGGCTTAGGCGATATTTTCGCGCCTCAGAGAGAATCGTGTCGAAACTGTCCGTTGCGAAGTTCTGGAACTCATCCACGTAGAGTGTGAAATCTTGCCGCTGATCCTCTGGTATATTGGCGCGCGCCATCGCCGCTGCCTGGAACTTCATCACAAAAATAATACCAAGCAAGCGTGAGTTTAAATCCCCCATCTTTCCCTTTGATAGATTGACAAGCAGAATCTTCTTGTTATCCATGATGTCGCGAATATTAAAACCGCTCTTCGTCTGGCCGATGATATTTCGCATCGCGTCATTCGAAATAAATGGTCCAAACTTCGACACGACCCAACTAATCACCTCACCCGCCTCGCTCGATCGTTGTGATGCCGGAAATTCCTTCGTCCAAAAATCTAGTACTTGCTGGTCTGTCACATACTTCAGTTTACTCTTCATAAACTCCTCATCAACCAGAAGCTTCGGTATGTCAATAAACGTGCCGCCATTTGGATCAGACATCAAGAGTAGCGCGCTATTGCGAAAAATATGTTCCAGACGAGGCCCAACAATACCCGTGTGCCCTGGGTCGTAGAGACCATACAGCATACTAATCGCCTCCTGCACGAGAAAGTCTTTCTGGTCAGGATGGTCAAACTCAAACATATTGAGACCGACTGGGTTATCCATATCGCTCGGATTAAAGTAAACGACATCTTCGACACGCTCTTTCGGGACCTTCGATAAGAGCGCCTCAACCGAATCACCATGCGGATCAACGAAGGCAAATCCACGACCATCCATCATATCTTGATACGCGAGATTTTCCTGAAAAACCGACTTACCAACACCAGTCTGGCCAATAATATGGATGTGCCGTCGACGATCAGTGTCGCTGAGGCGAATCGGCTTACGCACGCCACGAAACTCGTTATAGCCCAGGAGGAGACCGTCTTCCATGGTGTCCGTTGGTCCATCGACTTGCTTACTCAGCTGACGCTGCACCTGCGACGTCGGGATACTCTCCTTATTTGGTAAGTGGAACACCGACGCTAGCTCGATACTATTCAGGATATTGCCCCGAACACTCTGCGGGAAAAAGCGAAAAATATACGCCGACGTAAATTCATCGATATTTTTCGCCAGGCTAAAGCGAAAACCGTTCAGGCTTGGCGAATCAAATAACGAGAATGCCGACACAATATTATTAATGAGTGCCTGCGACCGCGCCGCCGTGTTCGAAGAGACAACAACGCGAATCAAAGTCTCAAATCCGGGATAGCGCGTTTTTTCCTCGATAGCATCTATCTCCTTCTGCTCGAGTGCCGTGAGCTGCTTGTCGATTGCTTGTTCGGGTTTTTCCGCTTCATCCTTTGAATGTGGTGGCTTCCAGAGCGCCTCGCCAATATCCTTCGCCGTAAAAAACAAGCGCCCAGCCGTCTTGCCTGAGGCACGATTTTTCTTGATTTCCTCAACTGCATGGCGCGAAGTATTAGCCCACCCTTCCGCGGCGGGACGAATCAGAATTTGCACCCCTACGCCATCCTCTTTTCCAGCCGCCGACAAAGCATTGAGCAACGAGCGCGAAACGTCCTGTTTTGACTCCGTATACATGGCAATCGGTCGCGTAAAACTCTTCTTCAGCGTGAACTCCCCGCCAATCGTACCACTCGCCTTCCCGACCTCACTAAAAATCGTATGCTCCGCCACCTCTTCGAGACGTGACGACGGATATGCCGCCGCGACAGCCTGGCGCACCGATTCAATCAAGACGGTCGGAACAACCGCGTAGTAGCGCACGAGTCCATCCTGGGCGACAATCTCAAACGATATGTGCCGTTGACCGTATATCTTACTCTTGAACCCCTTCGTTGTCGTGCTTGCGATAATATTGTACATAACCCCCGCCTGAGAGAGCGCCTCCTCAGTTATATCGCGTTTGTCACGCCCACCGCCGTCAATATCGTCGCTCGCTGGTGGCAGATGAATCAAGATCGGTACCATCTTCAGCCCACGTTCGTAATTCTTTGCCTCGCGTAGCGTCTTGCGATAGACAAAAAAGACGACAAAAGCAGATACGACAACCGTCACCACAACCATCACGACTAGAAGCAGGATACCAGGCATAAACCCTACTTAGCGCCCCCAACAATCCGCCCATATCGTTTGCGAATATACTCCGCCTGCAATTTCTGCACCGCCGCCTCTCTGGCGTGAGGGTCATCGCGAGTCTCACTGATGATCTTCTTCGCTTGATCTACCCACTCTTTTTCGATAAGATCTTCGTCGGCCGCCAATAATGCGCTATCATCGGTCGCCGTCGTCGACTGCATAGGTGCTGCAACCGGTTGCGGCACCGCAATCGGCATAGGCAAAATAGGAAGAGCACCTTGGGTTTGCTCGCCTCCACCGTTCGGTATAATCTCTCGACGCTCGTACTCACGGCCAGCAGCAATCTCAACACCCATGGCGTTTTGTTCACCGGGAGTTCCACGTTCTCGTGGCGCGCTTTCATACCCGCCCGTTGGTCCGTTTTGCCGTGGTTCCATATCTGTTAAATTATACCATATCCATTATAATTCGCCTAGACTCAATACCGTCGAGATATATAGAAAATCGCAATACTCTCAAAAACAGCGACCAGGATGACTTCGTAGGCCGTCAGCCTACCAATCGACCGCATCGCAAGCAAAACAACAGGCGCAAGCGCGAGCACCGATCCATAATAGTACGCCTTCGTCGTTGTGAAGCGCTTCTTTGTCACTCTCAAGGCGACAAAGATTGACGAGACACCAACCAAAAAAAACGTTAGCGCACCAAGCGCTAACACATAAAGTAAAATATATATCAAAAGAATTCCCGCAGGATGAATTGTGGATGGCGACGTTACCTGCATAAGTGCCGAAAGCAGCACGAAGGCAACGAGCATCGACAAAGAAAGTGTTTTCGGAAGCATATGCTTTTATCATACCTCACCGAAAGAATTTCGTGGAGCCAAAGAGCGACAAAGCGTAAATAAGCGAAACACCGACTATAGTAATTTTAGGGGTCGCCCGCAGTTGTCACTCCCGGCTGCTGACCGCTCCACAGTGTGGAGCATAGGTCCTTGCGAAAGG
This sequence comes from uncultured Candidatus Saccharibacteria bacterium, assembly GCA_964433265.1. GTDB lineage: Bacteria > Patescibacteriota > Saccharimonadia > Saccharimonadales > Saccharimonadaceae > Saccharimonas. The sequence continues at coordinate 11,562 of CAYSQL010000014.1, forward strand.
GTTCTTCCTGCACTTGGCTAGCATATCCGCGTCTAATCGAGACCCAGAGATATAGCCAAGTGCAGTGTACGCCTGTCGCGCGCTACGACGCCAGCTATCAAATGATAGTATGGCGGAGCATAGGCAACGCCACGCAAATGGTATCAGTGTAAGGTGCGTGACAAAAATGTCAATGTACTTATACCGGTGCCGGTGCCTACTTTTCCGTCGATTTGCTATAGCAATCGTCGCGAAAGATGTGTTGTTAAATTGTTAAGGTTTTTGTCGTGGTGGCTTTTTGTTTTTGTAAAAGCTTGTTTATACATTAGCACAACTATTCATTTCTTGCAATACATAGCCACATAAAAAGCGTTGTAAATTTTTATTATATTTGCAACAACAAGCAAATTAACAGTTATATAACGCAGAACGTTGTTTATATTAATACGTTATATTTATTACATCATAATACGATCCACCCGCAGCGTGGCTCTGCTGTTTTTCCATGTTATTATATGCTGTATTTTACGCAACATATATCCTTGAGCTACCCGAGACCACACAAAGCGCACGCTACGCGCATTCATAGTGCCCCCGCGTTTCCACACACACACACACACACACACACACACACACACACACACACACACACACACA
>CAYSQL010000015.1:0-11966 GCA_964433265.1 uncultured Candidatus Saccharibacteria bacterium
ACCAGGTCGGTGTGCCAAAGATCGTTGTCTTCCTCAACAAGATGGATCTTGCAGATCCCGAACTCGTTGAGCTCGTCGAAATGGACGTTCGTGAACTTCTTACGAAGAACGGTTACGACGGCGACAACGCGCCAATTATCAAGGGTTCGGCAACAAAGGCTCTCGATGGCGATCCAGCAAGCGAAGACGCCGTCATGGAACTCGTCAAGGCACTTGATGACTACATCGACGAGCCAGTTCGCGACCTCGACAAGCCATTCCTGATGCCTATCGAAGACGTCTTCTCGATCAAGGGTCGCGGCACCGTCGCTACCGGTCGTATTGAGCAGGGTGTCGTCAAGTTGAACGACCCAGTCGAAATCGTCGGTCTCAAGCCGACGCAAACCTCTGTCGTCACCGGTATCGAGGCGTTCAAGAAGAACCTCAATCAAGGTCAAGCAGGCGACAACGCCGGACTTCTGCTCCGCGGTATTGAGCGCGAGCAAATCGAGCGCGGCCAGGTCGTGGTCAAGCCAGGAACCCTGACGCCACACACCGAGTTCGACGCCGAAGTCTACATCCTGAAGAAGGAAGAAGGCGGACGCCACACACCATTCAGCAAGGGCTACAAGCCACAGTTCTACTTCCGCACAACGGACGTGACTGGTGAGGTTGAACTCCCAGCTGACAAAGAAATGGTTATGCCTGGTGACCAGGTAACCTTCAAGGTCAAACTCCTTAGCCCAATCGCTATGGACCAGGGCCAAGACTTCGCTATCCGCGAAGGCGGTCGCACGGTCGGTGCAGGTGTCGTCACCAAGATCGAAAAGTAGTTTCCCTAAACTACCTATCAAAAAATACCTCCGAGCAATCGGGGGTATTTTTGCCGTCGCCATACAGTAAGATACCCGACTAATTTCATGCTATACTCATCACATGCGCAAACAATTTCGCGTCTCGACAAAGGCTGCTATCTATAACAGTGACCGCTCAAAGATTCTTGTTATCCATATGAGTCGGAATAACGACTATGGTCTGCCGGGCGGCCACATCGAAGAGGGCGAGTCTCCCGACGAGGCGATGCGTCGTGAGCTGTACGAAGAGTGCGGCGTGACAAGTGGCGATCTCACGAGGAAGGATTTTTTCTTGCACAGTAACGGCAAGCTCGTCCTCGCTTACGTGGGCATTGCGGATGACGATACACTTTCGTCGCCTCAAAATGAGCTGGAAGGCATACCGAAATGGGTAACGAGAAGTGAATTCGAGGCGATTCCTATAGAGCAAAAGTATCGAGAGCTAGGGTTGCGGTCATGGGGAATCATGCAGACAGCAGAAAACCCCGCCAGCGCATAGTCGCTGACAAGTCCTGCGCACTATGGTAGCAGGGTTGTACACATAAAAATCTTGCTTGATCGTTTTTACGATCATTTTATCACACACTAGCGAATTAATTGCAAACGTGCTATACTGACACGCGTACTATTAATCGCGCCGATAACTCGGCTCGCTACGTAAGTCACTGGTTGAATACGGTTAGCGACGAGGTTACGGGGTATAACGAGAAAGGTTATTTTCTATGGCAGAGGCCAAGAACAACCAGGGTCTGAAGATCCGTATCCGTCTAAAAGCATACGATCATAAGGTCATCGACCAATCAGCAAAACAAATCGTCGACACGGCGCTGCGCACCGGCGCATCGATTGCCGGCCCAGTGCCGCTACCAACGCGACGCAGCACCTACACGGTCGTCAAGAGCCCACACGTCTACAAGACAGGTGGTGAAGCGTACGAAATGCGTGTGCATAAGCGTCTGATTGATATTACCGACGCGACGCCAAAGACAATCGATAGTCTGCAAAACCTCAGCTTGCCAGCTGGTGTCGATGCAGAAATCCGCATGTAATAAATCGCGAATTATACCATACAATAAAACTCCCCGACCTATGGGGAGTTTTATTGTATAAGAGATACGATAGTGAACGTTTAGTTTTTTGCCTTCGTTGGCAGAGTGTAGCTTTCCGTGGCGGCATTTGTCTGATCGATTTGGTCATAAATGCGCATCACCTTGTCGTTAATACTGACGACCCAGAGGCCAAGCGCGAGCACGACCGCGCATAGGATACCCCAGTAAACGGTTTGGTGAGTGATACGGAACGTAAAGAACGGCGTATCATTGTATTCACTTGGCATAATAAAGGCGCGCGGTGCAACGGTCGCCGCACCCTTCTTGTGAGATTTTGCCGTACTAGCGGCATGAGTGGTTTTTTTCTTTGGGGCCGAAACGGCCTTTGCAGTCTTTGCACTGCTTACTTTCGTTGATTTCTTTGCTGTAGCCATGCTGCCATTATCGTACACAGAGCAATCAATTGCAATAATGCGCTTATGATATAATCGATGCATGCCATCGAAGCACCACAAACAGCGTACATACGCACGCAATCGGACCGTCAGTCGCCGAGGCTATTTATATGGTGGAGAGCCCGATGGTCGCTTTATCCTGAAGCTCGTCAGTGTGGTAGTTCTCGGCTCGTTGTGGCTCAAGTTCCATAATGCCGGTACCGTCGGCGGCCCTTGGCTCATCGGGCTTCCTATCGGTGCGGTAGTGGGATTTTTTGCGATCCATAAGCTCGAAAAATCAGAATACGATCGAAAAATATGGTACGCCACACTCGTGATCGTTACGATTGCTAGCATCTTTTTGCCATCCGGTATTATCATATAGACATGAGGCAACGACGACACAAAATAACGCTTTGGCGCGCAATTATCGGGCTGGCGACTATTGTGGCGTTATTAAGCGTAGGCCTCGTCGTGAGCAGCCGCAGCGGCAGTACGACCGAACGAGGGTACGAAAAGTATCGATGGCAAGACACGAAGTATAAGGGTATTCGTACGAAAGTCGTCGAGCGTTCGACGGATGTCTACAACTCAATCATCGAGTATCCGATCACGCCAAATTCTACAATCAACACGACGATCTCAAAAAAGATTGACGCATACAATGATAGCTTTTTCCAGGCGATTGCATCGCGCTACCCCACCGAAGGGCGAAAATTCACGCAAAACACGAGCTATCAAATCGTGCGCTATTCGGGGGGCTATCTCTCGCTCGTTGTTACGACGGTTCGCGACTTTGGGGCGACGCTTGGGGTGGCCGCGCACGATACCGCTTACTGGACGTTTGACGTTAAGACAGGAAAGACGATAACGCTTCACGATATTTTTGCGAGCTCCCCCACTGACGGGCCGGCACGCGTCGTGCTGTACGCCAAACAAGCAATATATGCAAAATTAAAGCGCGGCCACGTGGCGCCGGATATGACGTACGCCAATAGGACAGTGACGCCTGAGCGGCTCAATGATTTCCTTGCGCTGGACACAAATTCGCTCCGTTTCGATTTCTCCCCTGGTGAGGTCGCGCCAGTGGCAACTGGACCGCTGTCCGTGACGCTGCCAACCGACAACCTGCAGCTATATATGCAAAACAACATCGCCAAAAAAGTCTTTGCCGTCGTCGCACTCGATGCCGTTCCCGAGCGTGACCAAGCGTCGCAAAGCGATACGACACCGAACTGTGACATTGCGAAATGTATCGCTCTCACTTTTGACGACGGGCCAGGTATGTATACAAGCCGCGTACTTGACGCGCTCAAGTCGAGGCACGCGCACGCGAGCTTTATGCTGATTGGGCAGAACATCGCCCGATATCCACAAATCGTCAAGCGAGAGCACGACGAAAATCATACAATCGCTAATCACACCTGGAGTCACCCGAGCCTCACGCGTCTCAGCGACGGCGCGATTCAGAATGAGATTGAGAAAACTAATCAAGCCGTCAATAAAATTACCGGCGTACAGCCGACGTTCTTACGTCCACCAAATGGCGCGATTGGCCCGAACGTCGTGCGAGCACTAGCAACCGTTCACATGACCGGAGTATTGTGGTCGGTTGACACGCGCGACTGGGCGAGCCAGAATAGCGCCGTTATCTACAACCGAGTCGTTGCCGGCGTAAAGCCAGACGCAATCGTCATCCTCCACGATGTACACCGGCCAAGCGTCGATGCTATTCCTGGTATCATCGATACGTTGCAAAAAAACGGCTACACGCTCGTGAGCCTCGATGAGCTTTTTGGCCCCAATCCCGCTCCGGGTAAAATCATCAATGGCACCCTCTAGCGACACCGGGCTAAGCTGGTTATGATAATCCTCTGTTAAACCCCTTGACGAAGAAGCTTTTTTTTGCTACCATAGCTTTTGTAACTTATTACGTAATAACAACTTGTTCTCGGTGAATTGGCAAGTCCCCTAGGGATACTACCAGCCACTGAGGATTTTAAATGGGAGCAAAGAGGGCAATGAAAGCACTTCTCGGTACCAAGATTGGTATGACCCAAATCATCGGTGAGGACGGTGTCGCTACTCCAGTAACACTTATCCAAGCCGGCCCCGTGACTGTGACTCAGGTTAAGTCTGTCGAAACCGACGGCTACAACGCAGTCCAGGTGGCATATGGTGAGGGTAAGAACCTGAGCAAGGCCGTGGCTGGTCACGTCAAGACCGCCGGTGTGACCCCGAAGGAAATTCGGGAGTTTCGCGTTGACGACCTAGCAGAAATTAAGGTCGGCGACACGTATGACGTCTCAGCATTTGAGCTGGGCGATTTTATTGATGCGACAGGCATCAGTAAGGGTAAGGGGTTCGCTGGAGGAATCAAGCGACACAACTTCGAACGTCACCGTAAAACACACGGTGGCAAGGGTAACACGCGTAAACCCGGTTCAATCGGTAGCATGTATCCACAAAAAGTCTTCAAGGGCAAACGCATGGCTGGCCACATGGGCGCAGAGCAAGTAACAGTGAAGAACCTCAAGGTTGCTTATATCTCGCTTGGTGACAACCTAATCGGCGTCAAGGGCGCCGTACCTGGCCCGAAGAAAGGCTTGATTGTTATTAACACTGCTAATTCAAGCAAAGGAGATGCTAAGTAATGGCTGAATCAACCACGCCAGCAAAAGCAACTACCTTGCCAACAAGTGTCTTTGGGGTAGACGTGAGCAATCACGAACTTCTCAAGCTCGCGTACGACGCGTTCCTCGCGAACAGTCGCAAGGCGAGTGCAACGACACTCCAGCGCGGTGAAGTCCGCGGTGGTGGCAAGAAGCCTTGGAAGCAAAAGGGAACAGGTCGCGCACGTTTCGGTAGTACTCGAAACCCAATTTGGCGCGGCGGTGGTATCGTCTTCGGTCCACGCGGTAACGAGAACTACACGAAGAAACTCTCGAAGACTTCGAAGCTCGTCGCCGTCAAACAAGCCCTGACGCTTGCAAACGAGGCAAATAAAATCGTCGTTACTGACGTCAAGACAACGGGCAAGACCGCCGAGGTCGCAAAGTTCTTCGTAGAACAGAAGTTCCACAAAGACGCCAAGGTTCTGATCGTCGTCGACGAGAAAACCCCAGCGCTGATGCGCGCAACGAACAATCTCGAGAATGCCCTCTTGGTTCGTGCGACCTACCTCAGCGTGTATTACATCCTTAACGCCGACAAAATCGTTATTACACCAAAGGCTGTAAAAGCGGTTGAGTCATGGCTAACAAAGGCGGAGGCATAGTATGAAACTTATCAATGTCACCCCTCGCGCCACCGAGAAGGCTTATCGCCTGATCGCCGGCCAAAACACCTATGTATTCAACGTGCCGCTTACTGCAAACAAGCAAGAAATTGTTTCGGCAGTCGAGACGCAGTTCGAAGGTACAAAGGTTGCAAGCATCAAGACACTTGTTCAGTCGGGTAAGGCGGTTCGCTTTAGTCGCGGCAAGAATCGCTATCCAGGCACGACCAACCGAAAAGACACGAAGAAGGCATACGTCACGCTAAGTGAAGGCAAGATTCGCGTCTTTGACGAAGAGACGGCCGAGATGGACGCCAAGAAGGAGGAGAAGTAATATGCCGATTAAAGCTTATAACCCAACCACTCCTGCGCGCCGCGGTATGACAAGCCAAGATTTGTCAGATATTACGACCCGCAAGCCGCTAAAAAGCCTCGTTAAGAGCAAGAAGCAGAACGCTGGTCGCAACAATACCGGTCGGATCACCGTCCGTCATCGCGGCGGTGGCGTTCGCCGACATTACCGTTTGCTTAACCACCGTCTCGCCGCTGGTTTGACGCTGACTGTCGAGGAAATTGAGTACGACCCAAACCGTTCGGCGCGCATCGCTCGCGTCAAGGATCAGTACGGTCTGTATCACTACATCCTCGCTGACACGCAAATGGCAAAGGGCAAGGTTATCAAGACTGGTGCGGATGCGCCTGTCGAGACCAGTAACCGTATGCCGCTCGCCAACATCCCAGTTGGTAGCCAAATCTACGCAATCGAAATCAACCCAGGCAAGGGCGCACAGATGGTTCGCTCAGCTGGCACGAAGGCGCAGTTGATGGCAAAAGAAGGTGATTACGCCATGGTGCGTATGCCGAGCGGCGAAGTCCGCAAGTTCCGCCTCGAGTGTGAAGCGACTCTCGGTGTTGTCGGTAACGTTCAGCACCAGAACATCAAGATTGGTTCAGCTGGCCGCAAACGCCGCAAGGGTATTCGCCCAAGTGTCCGCGGTGTTGTTATGAACGCCGTAGATCACCCACACGGTGGTGGTGACGGTGGCCGTCACGGTAGCGGTAAGGCGCCAATGACTCCATGGGGTCAATTGACACTTGGCTATCGAACGCGCACACGTAAGTCAACTAACAAGATGATTGTCCGCAGTCGTCACGAAGCAAAGAGGAAGAGGTAATATATGAGTCGTTCACTCAAAAAAGGCCCATTCGTCGACGCGAAGCTTGCTAAAAAAGTAGCGGCTCTGAAAGTTGGCGACCGCACGGTTACCAAGACCTGGGCGCGCAGCAGTACGATCACACCAGAAATGGTTGGTTTTACGTTCGCTGTTCACAACGGTCGCGTGCATGTGCCAGTGCTTATCTCGGAAAATATGGTCGGTCACAAACTCGGTGAGTTTAGCCCAACTCGTAAGTTCCGCAAGCACGGCGGTAAGGAGAAGAAGTAATGGCGGAAGCAGAAGTCTATACAGTACGCGCCTACGCTAAGGGTGTTGATCAGACGCCACGCAAGGTTTCGCTTGTTGCCGCGCTCGTGCGTGGTCGAAGCGTTGCCGATGCGGTCGTTATTCTCGATCACACGCCAAAGCGCGCTGCGCTCGTCGTCAAAAAGGCGATTCAAAGCGCCGCAGCTAACGCGACCAACAACCATGGTCTCGATGGCAAAACATTGCAAATTAGCACATTGTCGGTCACTGCCGGCCCACGCCTGAAGCGATTCAAGCCAGCCAGCCGCGGCCGTGCATTGCCGTTCCAGAAGCGCACGAGTCACATTCTCGTCGAGGTTTCTGGCGCATTGAAACCTAAGAAAAAGCCGGTAGCCGCCAAAGCTGCCGACGCAGCGGCCGAAAAGCCAGCCGCAGAGGAGTCTAAGTAATGGGACAAAAAGTTAACCCAATTAACTTCCGCCTCCAAGTAAGCAAGGACTGGAGCTCACGCTGGTTCGCGAGCAAGAAAGACTTTGCTACGTGGCTGGAAGAGGACATTAAGATTCGCGATCTGATTGAAAAGAAGTTCGCATCGCGTCCAACTATCGCTCGTATCGAAATTGAGCGCTCGGCTAACCTCATCACCCTCACAATCCACACCGCAAAAGCTGGTGTCGTGATTGGCCGCGGTGGCGCAGGTATTACCGAACTCAAAAAAGATGTCGAGAAAATTGCGAGCCTCCCAGTTCGCATTAACGTCGAAGAAGTTCGCCGTCCAGAATTAAACGCTAAGCTCGTCGCCGAGAACATCGCGCGCCAGCTTGAGCGCCGCGCGAACTTCCGCCGTGCCGTCAAGATGGCCGCACAGAGCACGATGAACGCCGGTGCCAAGGGTATCCGTATCGAGGTCGCTGGTCGACTAAACGGTGCTGAGATGAGCCGCCGCGAAAAGACGATCGAAGGTTCGGTGCCGCTTCATACGCTCCGCGCCGACGTTGACTTTCACGCTGCACGCGCTCAGGGCCCGAACGGTACCGGTATTATCGGGGTGAAGGTTTGGATCTATAAAGGTGAAAGGAATAGTAAATAATTATGCTACTTCCTAAGAAAACCGCACACCGCAAAGTTCGTATCGGTAAAAACGAAGGCAACGCAACCCGTGGCCACTATGTCGCATTCGGCGACTATGGTCTGCAAAGCCTCGAAAACGAACGCATTACCAGCCGCCAGATCGAGTCAGCTCGTCAGGCGATGACCCGCTATATCAAGCGTGGTGGTAAAATCTGGATTCGCATCTTCCCTCATACGCCAGTCACGCGCAAGGCTCTTGGCCTGAAGATGGGCGGCGGTAAGGGTAACCCCGAATTCTTTGTCGCGAAAGTCAAGAATGGCACTGTTTTGTTTGAGATGAAGGGCGTCAGTGAAGAAATCGCTCGCGAGGCTATGCGCCTTGCTGGCCACAAACTTCCTGTCAAAACTCGTTTCGTGAAACGGGAGGAAGCATAATATGGCTGCAGCGAAAAAGAATGTAAAAGAAGCAAAAGAGGTCAAAACTCTTGAGCAGCTACGCGCTAGCCTCGCCGAAAAGCAAAGCGATTTGCTTGAAGCGAAGCGTTCGCACGCCGCTGGTGATCTCGTGAACCCACGCGTTCTCACCACGACCCGAAAAGAAATCGCTCGACTTCACACGGCTATCCGAGCCGCAGTGATGGCAGAGCAGAAGGAGAGTAAGTAATATGGCTAAGACATTGGTCGGCGTCGTGACCTCGGATGTCAACGACAAGACGATTACCGTCACTGTGACTAGTCGTGAAACGCATCCTATTTACAAGAAGCAATACACCGTATCGCGTAAATATGCTGCTCATGACGAGAAGAATGAAGCTCACAAGGGCGACCTCGTACACATTGTCGAGACGCGCCCGCAGAGCAAAACCAAGGCTTTTGAGCTTCTAAAGATCGAGCGCCGCTCAAAGGGCAGCATCGAGCTAAAGGCAGACGTTAACGAAGCCGTTGAAGACAAAGCCGATCTCGACCACGACGAGGAGGAGAAGTAATGATCCAACAGGAATCTCGTCTAAAGGTCACCGACAACAGCGGCGCAAAGGAAATCCTTTGTATCCGCGTACTTGGTGGTACCGGCCGGCGCTACGCACGAGTTGGCGACATCATCGTCGCGACCGTCAAGGACGCCAACCCAACTGGTAACGTCAAGAAGAAGTCAGTCGTCAAGGCAGTCGTCGTTCGCACACGTGATCAAATCCGTCGTAAGGACGGCAGTACGATTGCCTTCGACGACAATGCGGCTGTTATCATCAACGACGACAAAACACCAAAGGCAACCCGCGTATTCGGCCCAGTTCCTCGCGAACTTCGCGATCTTGGCTACGCAAAGATTATCAGCCTTGCTCCGGAGGTACTCTAATATGGCAAACCGTATTAAAAAAGACGACCTCGTTAAAATCATCGCTGGCGACAACAAAGGCACGACCGGCAAAGTCCTGAGTGTTTCCGCTAAAGGTGCACTTATCGAAGGTGTTGGCCTTGGTCATCGTCACGTTAAACCAAATCAGCTCAATCCACGAGGTGGAACGAAGGATCTTCACGTTCCAACACCACTTCACAAGCTAGCTATCGTCGTTGACGAAAAGTCTGGCAAGACGAGCCGAGTTGGCTATAAAGTAACCGACGGCGCAAAGACGCGAGTTGCGCGCCAGCAGAAAGATAAGGAGATAAAGTAATATGGCAAAAGCCGACACTACCTATACTCCTCGCTTGAAAGCCTTGTTTGATACGCAGTATCGCAAGGAACTACAGGCCGAATTGAACCTCGAGAACATCAACCAGGTGCCAAAGCTCGAGAAGATTGTGGTCAGCGTGGGTATCGGTAAGAACAAAGACGACAAGCGTCACTACGAAGTCGTCAAAAATACGCTGACGAAGATCACCGGCCAAGCGCCAGTCGATCGCATGGCAAAGAAATCAATTGCAACCTTTAAGATCCGCGCCGGCATGAACCGCGTTGGTATCAACGTTACGCTGCGTGGCGCTCGCATGTACGAGTTCCTCGACCGCCTGTCGAACGTTGCGCTCCCACGCGTTCGCGACTTCCACGGTATCGGCACGAAGTTTGACCGTGGCGGCAACTACAATCTCGGTATTACCGACCAGAGCATTTTCCCAGAGCTTACCTTTGAGGAGACGCAAGTTGTCCATGGTCTGCAAGTCACGTTTACAATCCAGAACGGTTCAAAAGAACGATCGCGCGCACTGCTCGAGAAGTTCGGTTTGCCATTTGAAAAAGAAGGGGACAATCGCTAATGGCTAAGAAATCCATGATCGCACGCGACAAAAAGCGCGCTAAAATGATTGCGAAATTCGCCGCTAAGCGCGCCGAACTGAAGGAAATGGGCGACCTCGAAGGCTTGCAGAGCTTGCCGCTCAACTCGAGCCCAACACGGCACAAAAACCGCGACGTTCTCAGTGGGCGCCCACGCGGATACATGCGCCGATTTGGCCTGAGCCGCATTAACTTCCGTGAAAAAGCCGCCAAGGGCGAAATCCCTGGCGTAACAAAGAGTAGTTGGTAGGAAAGGAGAAACAATATGTCACTACAATCAACTGACCCAATTGCCGACCTCCTGACCCGCATTCGTAACGCGAATATGGTTGGCAAGACCGAAGTACGCGTTCCAACAAGCAAGCTCAAGAAGGTCATCGCCGAGCAGCTCGTGAAGAATCACTACTTGGCTGACGTCAAGGAAGAAGAAGGCAAGCCACGCGGTACGCTCGTTATCACGATTGCAAAGCCGGGTGAAAACAGCGTTATCAACGAGATCAATCGCGTCTCGAAACCCGGCCGTCGCGTCTATGTTGCGGCGAGCGATATTCCAAAGGTTAAATCTGGCCGCGGCCTCGTTCTTATGAGCACCAGCAAGGGTGTGATGACGGGCGGCGAAGCAGTTAAGAACAAGCTTGGCGGCGAAGTGCTGCTCAAGGTGTACTAGGAGAAAGGTAAAGAAATGAGTCTGAGTCGAATCGGAAAACTACCTGTCACCATTCCGTCGGGTGTGACAATCACGGTTGACTCTGGCGATGTGGTCGTAAAAGGCCCCAAGGGTGAACTGACACAGTTCATCACGCCAGCTGTCGATGTAATGCTAGAGGACGGCAGCGTTATCGTCACGCCAAAAGACGAATCAAAAGTTGCTCGCAGCCAGCACGGTCTGATGCGCGCACTGATCAATAATATGGTCGAAGGTGTCACCAAGGGCTACGAAAAGCGCCTCGAGGTGAAAGGTGTCGGCTATCGCGTTGCGACAAGCAATAACGAGCTCGACATGAGCCTCGGCTTTAGCCATCCAGTGAAGTATAAAGCACCGGAAGGCGTCCAAATCACCAATGACAAGATGATTATTGTTGTCAGCGGTATCGATAAGCAAAAGGTCGGCCAAGTGGCCGCCGAAATTCGCGCCATCAAGAAACCTGAGCCATACAAGGGCAAGGGCATCATGTATGTCGGCGAGCAAATCATCCGCAAGGCAGGAAAGGCAGGGAAGAAATAATGGCTAATTCACTCGCAAAAAAGCTGTTGAACCGCAGCCTCCGCAAAAATCGCGTTCGCGCGAAAGTACATGGCACTGCCGAGCGCCCACGCCTGACTGTCACGATTAGCAATGTTCACGTATCTGCACAAATCATTGACGATGACAAGCAACACACGCTCGCAGCCGCAACGACGGTTGGTGCAAAAGCGACTGGCACAATGACCGAGAAGGCCGCAATTGTTGGCGCCGACATCGCACAGAAAGCAAAGAAAGCAAAGATAACAACTGTCGTCTTCGATCGCAACGGCCGCCGCTATGCCGGTCGCCTCGCTGCGCTCGCAGATGCCGCACGTAAAGAAGGATTGGAGTTCTAGTATGGCTGAACAAGCAGCAAATACTACC
>CAYSQL010000016.1:0-11877 GCA_964433265.1 uncultured Candidatus Saccharibacteria bacterium
GTTGCTTGACGCTTTTTATCAGCCGACGCAAACCGTTTCTATGGTGGTCGCGACGCGCCACATGCGGCGCTTTTGTCACCCGATAACCATCCCTTTTCTTACTCAATATTGCTATTGGTTAGTATAGAGAATACGACAACAGATGTAAATATGCGGCCGCCACTTTCTATCTTGCGCCCACACTGCTACACTAAAAAGCATATGGAAACAATCGTCGACATCCAGGATTTTACTATGCGGTTTGGCACGACAACCGTGATCGATGGCTTGTCGTTTACCGTGAAGCGCGGCGAGACATTTGGCCTGCTCGGCAGTAATGGTTCAGGCAAGACCACGACCATCCGCGCACTACTCGGCATCAATCAACCGACAAGCGGCAAGCTTTTGCTCGACGGCAAGCCGTATTCGGTCTCGGGCGGCGTCAAACTAGGCTACCTTCCCGAGGAGCGCGGCCTCTACAAAAAAGAGACCGTCATCGATACGATGCGCTACTTCGGCCAGCTCAAAGGCATGAGCCGCGCACAAGCTCTCGACGAATCGATGGCCTACCTGCGCCGCGTCAAGCTCGACGACAAGGCAACGACCCGCCTCGACAAACTCTCCGGCGGCCAACAGCAAAAAATCCAGCTTGGCATCACGATCATGAATAACCCGGAACTCCTTATTCTCGATGAGCCGACCAAGGGATTTGACCCCGTCAACCGGCGGCTACTGATGGATATTATCAAGGAACATCAACAAAAAGGTGCGACCGTCATCCTTGTCACTCACCAGATGGAGGAAGTCGAGCAGCTCTGCGATCGGATTATCCTGCTTAAAGACGGCAAGGCGCGCGCCTATGGTGCGGTCGCTGACGTCCGCCGAGACTTCGGCGGCAAGTCGCTCGATGATATCTTTTTGACCGTGTATGGCGACGAAAATACCGAAGAGGAGGCCGGCAATGCATAATATTGGCACCGTTATTCGTTTTGAAATCGTCCGCGCGCTCAAAAAGAAATCATTTTGGGTGCTCGCTATCGGATTCCCTATCCTCATCGCGGCAATTTTTGGCATCATCTATGCCGCCAACACCGCCACCGCCGATAGCGCGAAAAAAATGGCCAACGAGCGCTTTAGCCTCCTTGTCACCGACAAATCCGGGCTGATAAGCCCCGCCCTCATTGCCGCTTTTCCGGCAAAAACCACACCCAACAAGCAAGCCGGTATCGATGCCGTCAAAAACGGCAAAGTCGACGCCTATTTTTACTATCCCGCCCATCTCGATAAAGAAACGATCGAGGTCTATGGCAAAGACGTCGATATTTTTGGCAATGGCAAGTACGAAAGCGTCGCCAAATCGCTCCTCAAACTCTCCGTCGACCCGACTCTCCCCCCGCAAGTCGTTAGTGTTGTTTCAAACACAACAAAAACCAGCCTCACCGCCTACCGCAACGGCGCCGAGTACGACAGTTTCAAACGCATGATTCTCCCTGGTCTGTTCCTCGTACTCTTTTACTTCCTCATCTCATTCTTCGGCAATCAGATGCTCGTCAGTACCACTGAGGAAAAAGAAAATCGCGTCATCGAGATGATTCTCACCACTATTGAAGCGCGCACGCTAATCATCGGTAAAGTCGTTTCGCTCATCGCGCTCGCCAGTATCCAAGCCGTCCTGATTATTGTGCCGGCACTTGTCAGCTACCTGCTTCTGCACGACAAATTATCGCTACCGACAGTCGATCTCAGTACGCTGCCCGTCGACTGGACGCGCATTGGGATCGGATTTGCTATTTTCGCCCTTAGTTTCTTCCTCTACACTGGACTACTCGTCGCTATCGGCTCGGCGATGCCCACCGCAAAGGAGGCGAATAACTTCTTTGGTTTCTTTGTTCTGCTCCTGTTTGGACCGCTCTACGCCGCCTCTTTGTTTATCTCCGCCCCAGGGTCGGCAATCGTCCAGTTCCTCAGCTATTTCCCGCTCACCGCGCCGATTCCCCTCCTCCTTCGCAATGCCGCTGGCAACCTCCAGATACACGAGGCGCTTATCGCCATCACCATCCTCGTCATCACCGCGAGTATCGTCATGGCCATCGCGATTCGAACGTTTCGTTTTGGCGCGCTCGAATACAGCCGCAAACTATCATTAAAAGAAATTTTTGCTAGGAAATAACATGGATCCAACAACCAGTCTCGACCCGACAACTATTACCAATTCGCTCATGCAAAGCCTTGCTATCCCGCTCCTACTCGGCACTATCGCGAGCATCGTCCTCGTTGCCGTCTGGATCGTCGCAAAGGTCATCGGCGCCGTCCAAATGCATCGCGCCTACGGCGATTTGCGCGAAATCCGCCGCCTACTCACTGAGCTTAACCACCACGACCAGCTCCGTTTCGAGCGCGAACAATCACCGTCCAAACCCGTCGCGCCTAGCCCGCCACCAACACCAAGCGACATGCCGCAGTAACGCAATCTCTTACTATGAAGTGTCCGGGCTGCAACAGCCCGGACATTGTCCTCATCGCATCGGTTATCGCCCCGTAAGAGGGGCGAGCAAGTCACCCAGGGCGCCATAGGCGTCCCATCTTCCGATTGGCGCAACACCGTCGGGTGCGACAGTGCACGCGCGTTGCGCGTCTGTGGTGTCGCGAAGTGACGAGCGACGAGGCGCTCCTGCCGATTGCCGATCCATTATTTCCTCTTTCTTGACGAAATCTCGATTGGACGAAAACTATTATACGACGTATCCAAAAATTTGCAAGCATAAGAAATCCGAAGGAAAAATCTCACCACAAGAGACAAAGACGACCGCAAGGGTCGTCGTTATAGTTTGGCGGAGAGGAAGAGATTCGAACTCTCGGTGCGAGTTGCCCCGCACACACACTTTCCAGGCGTGCTCCTTCAACCACTCGGACACCTCTCCAGATAATTAGATTATACACGCTAGATACGGTTAGCGCACATGCATTGCACGCCGGGTCCAGGCATGGTCACCTCTGGCGACCCCGCGATTTCACGATTGCGATCATAGCTCGCATCGGAAAGTCGCCTTGCGGATTGCCACTGGCAACCCTCACCTTCAACCACTCGGACACCTCTCCAGACTACTTGATTATACATGTTCAATGGCATCAGCGTATAGTGCGCCGATGCCTCGAAACCTCACCAAGCCCCCGTAAAGCGACTGCAACCAGAGAAAGCTTTTGTCAAAAAGCTTTCTCTGCGTGTAAGGAAGGGGGCGCGGGAGGTTCCTAGGCACCGGCGCACATCCCCCTTGTGCTTATTCCAAAAAGGTTGTATTTTTAACTTTTCTCATCTGTTGCCATACGCATGTAGACGTGACTATAATGGAGCAAGATGGCAAAAACGCAAAAACAACCGCCGGTAATCGAGCTCAAAAACCTCACGAAGCGGTACGGACTTGGCGACGCGCAAAATAACGCCCTCGACGAGGTCAATCT
Organism: uncultured Candidatus Saccharibacteria bacterium; assembly: GCA_964433265.1. Taxonomy (GTDB): domain Bacteria; phylum Patescibacteriota; class Saccharimonadia; order Saccharimonadales; family Saccharimonadaceae; genus Saccharimonas. Next base: position 3,439 of record CAYSQL010000016.1, read on the forward strand.
AACGATTCGTCAGGGTGAATTTTTGGCAATCATGGGGCCGAGTGGCTGTGGTAAAACAACCCTTCTCAATGTCATCGGCCTCCTCGATCGCGCCGATGACGGTGAATATCTCCTCGACGGCGCGTCCGTCGAGAGCCTCAGTAGTGCTCAGCGCGCAAAAATCCGCTCCAACAAAATCGGCATCGTCTTTCAGAGCTTCAACCTCATCAACCGCCTCACCGTTCTCGAAAACGTCGCCCTCCCCCTCACCTACAAAGGCGTCAACCGCACAAAACGCCTCATTCGCGCCAGTGAAGTCCTCGGCACGTTTCACTTGCAAGAGCGCGAATACTACATGCCCTGGCAGCTCTCCGGCGGCCAGGTCCAGCGCGTCGCAATCGCCCGCGCACTCATCAATAAACCATCAATTATCCTCGCCGACGAACCAACCGGCAACCTCGACAGTCGCTCAAGCCATGTCATCATGGAAGAACTCTCTGAGCTTCACAAGCAAGGCAACACGATTATCATGGTGACCCACAATCCCAACCTCACAAGCTACGCCAGCCGCGTTATCAACATGCTAGACGGCAAAATCGCCAGCGACACCATCATCCGCGTCATCAAAGAACAATCCATCGCTCAGAAAATCCCCATCGACCGAAAACGAACAACGAGCACAAACGTCCAAAAAACCGTCGAACAGCTTAAACAGATTGTCGCGCCGAAATCCAGCCCTGCCGCCAAACGGACTCGTAACAAAGGAAAGAAAAAACATGATTCTGCTCGATCACCTCAGTAACGCCTATCACTCCCTCAAGCGCAACCGCGGCCGAACTTTTCTCACATCGCTCGGTATCGCCATTGGCGTCGCCAGCGTCACCGCCGTCCTCGCCCTCAGCGACGGCGTCTCTGGAGTCGTCGATCAACAAGTCGCTTCACTCGATAACAATCTCGGCATCATCCGTCCCGGCCTGCAAACCAAAGACCCTAATTCGCTTGCCAGCCCCGTCACTCAATACACCTTTAGCACCAGTACGTTGACCGAGAAAGATCTAAGCGACATCGTCGCCCTCCCGACAATCGACGCGGCCGCACCAATTATGACGATCGATGGCACGCTCCACGCTGGCAACACGAGCAGTAAAAATAATGTTGTCGTAGCAACAACACCAGAATTCGCAAAAGTCTCGGGAATCGAAGTGCGCGACGGGCAATTCTTCGACGACGTCACCGACCGAAATACGGCTGTCATCGGCCCACAGCTCGCTATCGACCTCTTTGGTACCGACCGCCCACTCGGGCAACAGTTCACACTCCGTGGCAACACGTTTACGATCATAGGGGTACTTAAATCGTCGGATGCACCCATCAACTTCAACAATATCGACTTCAACCATGCCGTACTCGTCACCCTCGACACCGGCAAGAGTTTCCACGAAGGCCGCACACAAATCCAACAAATCAACTTTCGCGCCAAGACCGCTGACGCGCTACCGCAAACCGCCGCGCAGATTCATGATCTTTTGGTCAAAAACCACCAAAACGAAGAAGATTTCACCATCACTACTGGCAAAACCATCGGCAAACCCACCAGCCAGCTCTTTAGCGCCATCCGCGACGTCATGACAATCATTGCTGCTATTTCTCTATTCGTCGGCGGCATCGGCATCATGAATATCATGCTCGTCGGCGTCGCCGAGCGCACCCGCGAAATCGGCATCCGAAAAGCCGTCGGCGCCCGCAATCGCACCATCGTCGGCCAATTCCTCATCGAATCACTCATGCTCAGCCTCCTCGGTGGCGCACTTGGCTACGTCCTTGGCTACATCGGCGCCTTTGCCATCTGTACCTTCCTCTTCTTCTCGCCCGCCGTCACCTGGCAGATTGGCGCTATCGCCGCCGCCATGGCAGTTGGCATCGGCGTCGTCTTTGGCATCTACCCCGCCGTCCGCGCCGCCCGCAAGAACGTTATCGAATCACTACAGCAATATCACTAGGCTAATTCTTTTTTGAACTGCTCGATCAGATCAACCTGCGTCGGATCGACATTATTGAGAATCGCCACGTAGATACTGACAAAATCCGCCAGCGTCGCTGCCCACAGCATCTGCCTGAGGAGCGTATCGCCTACCATCTCGATGCGATTCGCCTTCGGTCGCCGACCACTAAGCAATCGATCGCTCAGCTCAAATCGCTTCAAAATACGCGGATGTTCGAGATTACTCACCAGATCAAAAATCACGAACGGCTTCTCAATCGGGTGGCTTGTCCAGCCGAGAAACTCATTGTGGTTAAACTCTGGCAAAAAGTTCCAAAATGCCACGTTTTTCGCATTCTCATTCCAACTAATTTTCCATTTATACGCCACGGGCGCCATCAGGCTCCCCGCGTAAAATACTGGGGTTTTCCCGACTGCCACAAGCGCCAATTGCTTGGCATAATTATGCTCGACAAGCGTATCTTCTTCCCATTGTCCACTGACTTCATGCAGCCATTCCCTACTCTCCTGCATCTCACGGTACAAATCGTCGCTAATAAGCCGGTATTCGCCCAAGATTCGCAAAATCGCCCGCAAATTATAAAACACCGACATACGCGGCTGCGCGTCGTGCGGCATCGGCGCATACATGATTCCTTGTTCACGCGCGATTTCCTCGAGCTTGCCGCCCGCCGACGTCACCGCCAGCTGCGCACCGCGCTCTATCGCCTGGTTCAGCCCCGAAAGCGTCTCCTCGGTATTGCCCGAGTGGCTACTCGCAATCACAAGCGTGCTCTCATCGACATAGTGCGGGATCGTATACCCCTTTACCACCTCAAGCGGTAAATCAAGCAAATCCCGCAACAGCACTTTCACCATATCAGCCGCGAGCGCCGAGCCACCCATACCAACGATAACAATCGAACGCAACGGCCGATTATCGTTGTCGGTATCGCGTAGCACCACATCATACGCCAATTGTTGATACAGGTTCGCCGCCACGCTGAGCGCATTGTCGCGGTCTCGTTGTTTCAGCACATTGATATCGTCAAGCATTTTTCCCACCTCCTCCTTGCGGAATATTCTCCTTCCATGATACAGTATTCAGTAAATAAGCATAAGAGAAATTATCATGAAGAGGTGGGGTATGGATTCATCAACGACGTCGCAGCAAGCAATCAGTGACGACCAGGAGCTCGCAAAAGTGCTCGCAGGAGTTAATCAAGAGGCCGACGAGGCATTAGGAAACGGTGCGCCGACCTCGCTTCCTCCGTTGCCGCCTATGCCGACGACCGCTCCGGCTATGCCAGAGCCCGTCAGTCTGCAAACCCCGACAGCTCCCGCGCCAGCACTCACCAATCTCGACGGCATCAAACAAGCCGCGCTTGGCGAACTTCGCCCGCTCGTCGACAAACTCAACGTCTCGCCGCAGGAAAAGTTCGATACCTACCTCCTCCTCATCCGCTCGACCGACGACAAATCGCTCGTCGCCCCCGCGCACGAGGCTGCCAAGAGCATCCCCGACGAAGCACGTCGCGCCGAAGCACTGCTCGATATCATCAAAGAAATCGATTTTCTCTCCCAGCAGCAACAATAATCACCCCATAACGACAAAACCGATGCCTCAGCGCATCGGTTTTTAGGTATAATAGTAACAATGAACGTACACTTTGCTACCGATGAAGAAATCTCACGGTGGGATGAGCTCCTCGTGGCCAATCCCGACGGAGGTAACACATTCCAGGCCCGTGAACTGGCCGAAACAAAACACTTAAACGGTTGGCGCGCCCGCTACGTACTTGCCGACACGCTCGCGATTACCATTCTCGAAAAATCCATCCCCATCCTCGGCGCCTACTGGTACCTGCCAAAAGGGCCCGGCGTCACCTCTACCGACACACTCGCCGTCCTCATCCCCGCCCTCCAACGCTTTGCCGAAGACAACGGCGTGTTTTGCATCAAAATCGAGCCAGAAATCCTCGAATCGGACGAGGCGACTGCTGCTCTACGCCCGCTCGGCCTGATACATACCCACCCCGTCCAACCCAATGTCTCAACCGTCCTCGTCGACCTCACACCGCCGCTCGACAACATCATGGCAAACCTCAACCAAAAAGGCCGCCATGCTATTCACCGTGCCGAACGCGACGGCGTCACTGCCCGCGCCGTCGATTTGACCCCTGATAATGCCCGTATCATGTACGACCTCCTCACAAAAACAGCCGCAGGCCGCTTCGAAGCCTCCGTGCGCAGCTTCGACTATTACAGCACCTTCTGGCACGCCTACGTCGATAAAGGCCTTGGCAGCCTCTTTTTCGCCTACTTCGAAGGCAAGGTCGTCGCGGCGGCATTTTGTATGCACCTCGGCGCCAACGGCCTCTACAAAGACGGCGCTTCCATCCGCGACCGCACCGCCTACGGCGCCAGTCACCTGCTCCAGTGGGAAGTTATCAAATGGATGAAAGACCGTGGCGTCACTCGCTACGACCTCTGCGGCACACCCCACTCCACCGCCATGAACGACGAATCGCATAAATTCTACGGCGTCGGCCGATTCAAATCGAGCTTCAACAAACACATCACCGATTTCGTCGGCTGCTACGACCTCCCCGTCAACCCCACCTCCTACAAAATCTGGCACCGCATCGGCGAGCGCGTCGCCCTCAGCCTCACCTGGCGCCTCAAGCACACGCAGTGGTTCTAAACGCCTAAAAATCAGGTGATAAGTTGCGATTTTGTTAACTATATGCTTAAATACACTCATGTCAAAGAGTGGAGAGTACTCTGATTTCTGTCAACTGCACGCCTGTGAGAAAAGGGGGTGTTACTTCGATCGCACGGGATTTCTTCTTGGCTTTGGAAACGTCGCCATCGCTGCGCAAGATCTCATAGAGCAAACAGACCCAGAGAGTGTAGCGCCCGCTGCCGAGACTACCTTGAATGCGGACTCGCCAGATCTGCATAGGCTCGTTCAAGGGGTAGATGACGTCTATAGACAGCTACTCGAAACATGTCACGATTACTCGCTGGACGACCGACAAAACCACGATATTGACAGTCTATAGATTTTATGCTAATATCATTGAATGATAACCCCGGAACACGTAAAACAAACATTAGCAGCAATTGGTGCTAATAAGACAGAAACGAAGCGAACACCGAGCGAACAAAATGAAGTTAGCTCCAACGTGACACTTGCCGACACCATCATGGCCCATCGGCAGCTCTATGACGCCCGTCGGGAACAAGGCTACTCAGACCTCCCTCCCGCACGCTCCCCGGAGGACTACGAAGATCCAGACCCGAACGCATACGGACCGTTCACGATCCTGCACAATGAGCATCAAAGACAGGACGAAGAAATCTCAGACTATCTCAAAGAGAAAGAGAAAAAAGCAGCAGAAGGTCTCGGACGCGCCGCCCTGAATGCACGAATTGCACAGCTGCGTGCAAATGATACCCCGAAGGCGTCTGAACCTACCGAAGACACAGCTAAAGGCCCGGAATACACCGTTGATACGCGGACCGGCGATGTGTTAATTGGCGCAGATTTACGCAAAGATTAAAAACTCCCATCCTACAAAAAACCAACTGCTCGCGCGAGCAGTTGGTTTTTTATTTGACCACTATTTATCCTTTGCGAGCAGCTCTCGCACCACCGTAGCGTCGTTCCACGGGATACGCTCGCCATTGACGATGCGATAAACCTCGTGCCCCATGCCAGTAATCAGCACCGTGTCACCCTTGGTTGCTACCTGGAGGGCTTTTTCGATAGCGTCGCGACGATCGGGAATCTCGGTCGCCTTGATTTCAGCCTTGGCTTTTTCGATGCCCTCGTACACGGCGTCGCGAATCGCTTTTGGATCTTCGTTATAGCTTTCTTCGTCGGTCAGGAAAATACGATCGGCGAGGCGGGCAGCGATTTCGCCCATGATTGGCCGCTTACCTTTGTCGCGGTCACCCGTCGCGCCGAATACCAGTAGTACGCGGTTCTTCGTAATGGCTTTTGCAGCGGTGAGGACTTTTTCCAGACCGTCTGGCGTATGGGCGTAATCGACAATAATGTCATAGTTCTGACCTTCTTCGATGCGCTCAAACCGTCCCGGCACCGCCTCAAGATTTGCAGTCCCCTCAACGATAGCCTGCAACTTCACGCCCAACAGGTACGCCGCCGCGGCCGCTGCTGTCATATTATAGACGTTGAACTCGCCAGGCAATGCCGTCGCAAGCTCGAGCTTCGTCTGGTGGTCGATAGTAATATTCGCCTCGCTCCCCTTGCGGTACAGCTTGAAATGATCAATGTGCGCCTCGGCGTCATCATGCTGGCCATAGGTGATTTTTTGCCCGGATGCCGGGAATTTATTGAAATAATCAAACCATTCGTCGTCGCGATTTAGCACAATGTACTTAGGATTCATCGCGAATAGGCGGCCTTTTACCTCGGCGTAAGCGTCCATCGTCTTGTGATAATCCAGATGATCCTGCGTTAAATTAGTCATGATAGCCATTTCGACTGGCACGCCCCACAGCTTGTGTTGGTGGATAGCATGGCTCGGAAACTCCATCACCACAAAATCGACATTCGCGCGCTTCGCCTTGCGGAAAAATTGTTGGATCTTCGACACCGATGGCACCGTAGCATTGTAATCGTTCAGTTTACGCTCGCCAGCCACCTCGATAACCGCCGTACTAAACATCGCGGTCGCATACCCCGCCTCTTTGAGAATTTCGTTTAAATAGTTCACCGTCGTCGTCTTGCCGTTCGTCCCCGTCACAGCAATGACCCGCAAATGTCGAGCCGGATGACTATAACGCGCTGAAATCAGGTGCGCACGACCTTTTCGATACCCCTCCTCAAGCAAGCGCGTCATACCGCTTGGCAGCGCCCGCCGGATTCCACTTGTCAGCAGTTGCTTCATGCATATAGTGTAGCACTGAAAAGCTTTGACAGTAAGAGTGCGCTTTGTTTGCCAGAGTCTCCTGTGCGCCGTAAAGCGACTGCAGCCAGAGAGAGGCCTTAGCCCTCTCTGCGCGAAAGGAAGGCGCGCGGGAGACTCTGGCAAGCAAAGTAAACTCTCAACCTAGGGCACCCCCGATTTGAGTGGTATAATAAGTACCAGTGAAAATCTTGGGAATCGAAAGCAGTTGCGACGAAACTGCCGCCTCAGTCGTTGAGGACGGTCATTTTTTGTTGTCCAACGTCGTGCAATCCCAAATCGACATCCACTCTCATTACGGCGGAGTCATCCCAGAAATTGCCGCCCGAAGCCATATCGAGGCCATCAACCCCGTTATCGCCGAGGCGCTTCAACAAGCGCATTGCTCCTGGGATGACATTGACGCCATCGCCGTGACGTACGCACCGGGACTCATCGGCTCGTTGCTCGTCGGCACGCTCGCCGCCCGGACACTAGCAGTACTCCATAACAAGCCGCTCTACCCAATCCACCACGTCGAAGCGCATGTCTACGCGAACTTCGTCACGGGGCAAGCCGACTACCTACCACCACTCACCTTTCCCGAGGAGCAACCTGAATTTCCGATGCTGGCTCTGATCGTTTCGGGCGGGCACTCACAGCTTGTCTTGTTCCGTGACCATGGCGATTATGAGCTTCTCGGACAAACCCAAGACGACGCCGTGGGCGAGGCATTCGACAAAGTCGCCAAGATTATCGGCCTTCCCTACCCCGGTGGCCCGTCGATCGCCAAAGCAGCGCTTAGCGGCGACCCGCATCGGTTCGCCTTTCCCAAGGCCCGCCTCAAAAGTGCGTATGATTTTAGCTTCTCAGGCCTCAAGACAGCCGTTCTAAGGGCCGTCCAGCGCGAAGTAGGTAAGGATTACACTTTTCCCTCTCACGAGCTTCCTGCGCTCTTAGACGACGTCCTACGGGCAGATTTTGCCGCGAGTTTCCAACGAATTGCCGTTGAAACGCTTGTCGACAAGGCCAAGCAAGCCTTTGACGATTTTCAACCAAAATCCGTCGTCATCGCCGGTGGCGTTGCCGCCAACCAAGAACTGCGCCGACAACTATCCGAACGGCTCCCTATCGACATTTCATACGCCCCTATGCAGCTCTGTACCGATAACGCGGCGATGATTGGCACGCTCGGCTATTACTACGCTCAGAAAAAAGCCCCCGTCGACCCCTACGCTCTCGAGGTAGTCCCAAGTTTGTCGATGACAAAAACAACTTGGTAATCACCTACCGAGCCACCGGTACGTGACGCCTCAGTATCATGATGTGAAAAATACTACACCTATCGCATTGCTTACCGACGCGGTTTGAGCGCTCGTAACACTCGCTTCGCAAACGGTAAGATGCGCGTCCACACGGTATAGAGTGGCGACAACGGATAGTCATACGTCCCCGCCAGCGCATCCTCGTGATCAGCAAACCCTCGTTTGAATGTACTAATACCGTCATTCAATAGCCCATTGAGGTCATAGCGCTCGATTCCCCACTCCTGGCACTTACGAA
>CAYSQL010000017.1:0-2093 GCA_964433265.1 uncultured Candidatus Saccharibacteria bacterium
AGTAAGCTCCGTGCCTACAAACAATCTGGGGGCAAGCTTACGGACATCACCAAGCAAGTGACGTTTACCAACGACACCGTTAACGGCGTCACCAAGACCGTCGTGAGCTACAACCTCCTTGACGGTGGCAGTCTAGATGAAGACGGTGCAGCGAATGGCATGCTCGTCGACCCGCTATTTATTGGGGTGGTACCGGGAGCGGGAGACATGCTCGCTGCTACTGGCATGAGTATTGGGGCTATCATGGCGGGCGGTCTGTCGGCTATCGTGGCGGGAGCCGCGGTTACGTTAGCAGCTTGGCGTCATAGGAGACTCGAGTCGCATGGGCGAACAGGCCGACTTTCGCGTAAAGTGCGTGGCGGACTCTAGTCGCCAGCGCATTGCGACGGTTTGGCGCGGGTTGTATTTACAAAATAAAAATATTCCAGAGTAATCATTGTTGGTTACGTGCTGGAATATTTTTCGTATTATTCAAATTGGTGCACGTGTCAGTCGTGGAATCCGTCGTACCTTCCTACAGGATTTCGAGGAGGATCAATAGGGGGGCGGTTCATCATCGCAACATCGGTGTACGGTGTCGTTCAATTCACGACTGGCTGGCGCGATGCCGTTCGTTTGTGGCGTGTCGAGACAATTGATAGCAGCCTGATCCTGGGTCGGGTGGTGAAGGCGGATAGCTTTGGCGACAAGCGCGTCTCCTGTCGTTCCGTATACTTCACCCGATGGGAAGACGGCGGGATATCTCGCGGCCAAGGCTGCATCGGACGCATTTCTAGGGGCGAGCGCAAGCCTCGAGGAGATTGCACTATCGGCCAATGAGCGCACTCAGGAGGTTCAGGTCGAGGCGGGTATAGACACATCGAAGATTGCTAATCGTTTTGGGACGACCGCGGCTGTCGTGAGGATAAACGGATCGACAGCTGAGCTATTGCAGGTTGGTGATAGTATTATTATCGTGGTAGACGTGAATGGAAATGCGACGGTTCCACTCGGTTATTTCGATCATGATATTGTTGCAATGCGGAAATGGCGGCAGTTTGCTGATGAGGGCGTGCAAAATATTCGTGAGCATGTGTGGAATGAGATTGTGCGACAGCGAGAAGCCGCCAATAGCGAGTACGGCGTGCTTAATGGCGACGATCGACTCAAAACCATATCCACACGATGACGATTCTGCTCGATGAGGTGGAGACTATCCTACTGCTGACTGATGGGATGTTCATCCCGAAGGCTAACCCTGACGCTGAGGAGAATTGGAACGACTACGCGGCGCATTACCACGAGTCGGGACTGGACGGACTATTTAGGTTCGTGCGAGAGACCGAGGCGAGTGATCCAAGCCTAACGGTGTATCCGCGATTCAAGCTTCACGACGATTCGAGCGCGGTGGCTATCGACTTTTCGAGCGCTACGTAGGACCGCTATTCGTCGCGGCGGTTTTGCTTGGGGTGATTGATGCTTCGCAATTTTCCCGTAATTTAGCGTAGTATCGAGTAGGGTGATACGCTACAATTAAGGCAGAAGCTTTAATAAAAAACGTCGAGTGGCGGCGCGGTGATTGTAGCGTGGGGGTTGTTGGTGAATATCGAGTACGCGTGGACGGACGATGATCTGCGCCTGATGGGTGTGCATTATGCTGGAAAAAAGACATGTGTAGTGGTCGTGCACGGTATGTCAGGGAGCATTATCGAGAATTATTTTGCGGTGGTGCTGGGTGAGAAGCTGGTGAGTCAGGGAATCGGTCTGCTCTACGGCCACAATCGCGGCTATGGGTATCAAAGCGTCATGCCCAAGCGGCCGACGGCCGAGGATAACGGCTGGCACCATGAGCGCCATGGGACGATGTATGAGTTGTTTGAAGAAAGTCCGAGGGATATTGACGCGTGGGTGAAGCGGGCGCGTGCGCTGGGGTATGAACGGATTGTTTTGATGGGGCATAGTCTGGGGTGTAGCAAGGTTGTCTACTATATATCGCAGCATCCGGATGTCGACTTCGCGGGCGTGATACTTGCGTCGCCGCCTGACGTTGTGGGGCTGGCAGAAATGGCGACTCGCCAACCGGATCACCTTGAGCTTTTGGGACGAGCGCGCGA
>CAYSQL010000017.1:2193-11326 GCA_964433265.1 uncultured Candidatus Saccharibacteria bacterium
GATTACGAAAAAATCACCGGCACGGACACGGCGCTCCTTGGGGTGTCGTCGGCGACGATCGAGCGCGACGCTAAAAAAGACGTGGCGCTGTTTGGTATCGAGCCGGGAAGTTATTTGCAGCCAAATATTACCGAGGGGCGCGCGGTGCGGGCGGACAACGAGGTGGTGGCGAGCGACGCGCTGAAGAAGATTGGCTTGCGGCTGGGCGATACGTTTACTTTTCAGGGTGGTGAGACGAAATATACAGTGGTCGGGTTTAGCGACCGGGCGACATTTCAGGCGGCCCCGATTGTGTATCTAAACCTGAGCGAATGGCGCCTGACGGCGAGTGAACTCTCGGGCATGGTGGCGATGCGCGACGCGACGACCGTGAGCGCGGTGGTGACGAAGAACGATACTGGCACGCGGGCGTATCCCGCGGACGTGATGAATTGGCGGACGATCCGTGATTTTTCGTTCAAACTGCCGGGCTACAATGCGCAGGTGTTGACGTTTAGTACGATGATTATCTTTTTGATCGTGATCGCGTCGTTCGTGCTGGCGATATTCATGTATATTTTGACGCTGCAGAAAAAGCCGGTGTTTGGCGTACTAAAGGCTGAGGGTGTACCGAATAGGTACATCGCGCGGTCGGTGAAGGGGCAAATCGTGATTCTGTCGTTGCTCGGCATGGCAATTGGCCTCGTGCTGACGTTGGTAACGGGTGCGGCTCTGGCCGACAAAGTGCCGTTTCTCGTGAATCCGCTCTTTTACCTCGTCATCGTGGTGCTGTTTTTGCTGGGCGCTGCGCTTGGTGGCGTGGCGTCGGTCTGGGCGGTGACGAAAATTGACCCGGTGGAGGCGATAGGCTGATGGCAAAGACAATGCTGGAACTACGCGGCGTGAGCCGAGAATTCATCCAGGGCGGCGAAACAGTCCACGCGCTGCGCAAAACCGACTTTACGGTGAGCGCTGGTGAATTCGTCGCGGTTATCGGGCCGTCTGGGTCGGGCAAAAGCACTTTTTTGACGATCGCGGGCGGGTTGCGCAATCCCTCGAAAGGCACGGTAGTGATTAATAACATCGACACGACGAAATTATCCAAAAAACAACTGTCGGATGTGCGGCTCAAGCACGTCGGATTCATCTTGCAGGCGTCGAATCTCGTGCCGTTTCTGACTGTCGAAAAACAATTGATATTATTGAACAAAGTCGCAGGGACGAAACCGGACAAGGAAGCGATCACGGCGTTGCTGGCGGAGCTGGGTATCGAAAAACTACGACACAAATATCCGAATGAGCTATCGGGCGGCGAGCGGCAGCGCGTCGCGATTGCCAAGGTGCTCTATGGCGACCCGAGCGTGATATTGGCAGATGAGCCGACGGCGAGTCTCGACACGGCAAAAGCCTACGATGTAGTGCAACTACTGGCGCGAGAAACGCGCGAGCGCGGCAAGGCGACAATTATGGTGACGCACGACGAACGGTTGATTAACTATTGCGACAAAGTGTACGAAATGCGCGACGGAGTACTGAGCGAACGGGCGCGCGGCAAGTAGTATGACAGGTCGAATGGTCGTCGTGAATGACACGATGCAACAGGGGTATCGCTACGAATTGATTGAGCCAATGGGTAAAAATTTCGCGTCGGAATTTACCCCTGAACTGACGCCAAAAGAAATGCTGGCGCTGGGCGTCTTTGGCGGTGTGTACATGCGTGATTGTGTCGATGAATTTCCGGCCGATTGGTTTGTTGACGCCAAGTTCGCGAGCGGTGGACGCGACCCGGAACTGAATTATTTTGGTATCAATGCCAGCCAGACGCTTGCCGAATGGGCGCGCAAAGGTTGGCTGTATGACGACGATCCGCGTGGGTGGTTTCAATGGTATTGCCGCTACTACATGGGGCGACGCTGTCCAGACGACGAACGACAAATCAAGCGCTGGAAAGCGATGCGCCGGCACGCCGCGCAGATACGGGCACACTGCGCTGCGGGCGATGTTTTGTGTCGACGCAAGCAACGCCAGGCATTACTACACTGGGCGTATGATAGCCGAAAGATTTAGTATGGTGAAATTACGCGATATCGCAGTGCGAACACCGGTGGGTATCTTCCATATTATCATCGACACATCGGATGTGGCGCGGGCGTCGGGGTTTGGCGAGCTGGCGGATGCGGCGGTGCATTTGCCAGAAGGATTGCATGACGCGGTCATTGAACCTGTCGCTAGTCACCCGTATGAGCGAGCTGTGACGGCCTATTTTGCGGGCGACGCGTCGGCGCTTGAGGGCGTGCGGCACGAGCAAGACGGCAGCGAGTTCCAAGAGGCGGTGTGGCACGCGATGAGCGCTATCCCCTACGGGCAGACGCGGTCGTATGCGGAATTGGCGCGCGATGCGGGTTATCCACGGGCGATTCGCGCGGTCGGCTCGGCCTGCGGGCACAATCGGTTGGCATTGCTCGTGCCGTGCCATCGGGTAGTCCGGAGTGATGGCTCGGTGGGTGCGTATTTGTATGGGTTGGCCGTCAAGGAACGATTGCTACGCGGTGAACGTGGACGCCTCGTCACCGGCAAGTAACTGATGGGAATGAAAAAGTGCGAAATTAGCAGCGCCGACGGGCGAGACAAACCAAAGCGCCCACGATCCACTCACTTGCCAACATTGCCAGAGCCTGGTGACGTCGACGTGGTATGAGGAGATGACAGTCGTGCTTGGTGTCTGGATGAAGTGTACGTTGAACATGAAAATAGGACAAAAAGACCGTAGCTACTTGAGCAAAAATTAGCACTCGACTATAATGAGTGCTAGAAAACACTAAATTAGGAGGTAGATACATGAGCGTACCAATCAAGCCATTGTCCGAGTATGTCGTTGCCCAAGTTGAAAAGCAACCGACGAAAACCGCCAGCGGCATTTATTTACCAGAATCATCAAAGGAAAAATCTGATGTCGCGGTCGTGCGTGGCGTGGGCGGAAAAGTGAAAGAACTCCACACGGGCGATCACATAGTGTACAAAAGTTACAGCGCGACGAGCGTGAAGGTCAACGGCGAGGAATATCTTCTCATCAAGGATGAAGACGTCCTTGCGACGGTCGAACAATAAACGAGGGAGTGATAACGATTATGGCAAAGAAAGTTTTTTATGATGACGATGCGCGTCGCCGAGTGCTCGGTGGGGCGGAAACCTTATATAACGCAGTCAAGACAACCATGGGGCCAAAGGGTCGCAATGTGGTGATTGGCAAGTCATACGGTTCGCCGACGGTGACGCATGATGGCGTAACGGTTGCAAAAGGTGTTGATATTGCCGACGTGGATGACGAAACGCTGGGCTATAGCATCGGTGCGGAACTCATCAAACAAGCCGCCAACAAGATGAATGACGTGGCAGGAGACGGCACGACGACGGTCACAGTCTTGACGTATCAAATACTGAAAGAGGCGAATCGTTTGATTTCTGCTGGCCACAACCCAATGTTGCTCCGCAAGGGCTTGGAGCGGGCCGCAGAGACGGTCACGAAGAAGCTCGATAACTTAGCGGAGAATATCCAAGGCAATCGTAGCCGAGTAGCGGAAGTTGCGACGATTTCGGCGGGTGAAGAAAATATCGGTACTCTCATCGCTGAGGTGATGGAAAAAATCGGTCGTGATGGTGTCGTGACGGTCGAAGAAGGTCGCAGTCTCGAGCTCGAGAGTGAAATTGTCGAAGGTTTCACGTTTGGCAAAGGATTCGTTAGCCCATATATGGCAACTGACGCGAAGCGGATGGAGGCGGTGTATGCTAAGCCTGCAATCGTGGTGACGGATAAAAAAATCAGTTCGGCCCAGGAAATCGTACCGATTCTCGAAAAAGTTGCCGAGACTGGCAAAAAAGACCTCGTGCTCATCGCTGATGATATCGATGGCGAAGCGCTCGGCCTTCTCGTCCTCAATCGTATCAAGGGGGCGTTTAATACCGTCGCTATCAAGGCGCCGGCAGACAAAGACGTGTTGGCGGATATCGCCGTACTTGTTGGCGCGCAAATTATCAGCGACGATCGTGGCGACACATTCGACGAGATTAGTCTCGGAGCAATCGGTCAGGCGCGCAAGGTAATTGTCACGAAAGATGCGACAACGGTCATCGAAGGCGGTGGCGACAAGAAAGCGATTGAGGCGCATCTCGAGACACTGAACGCCCAAGCCGAGGCGGCAACAAGCGACTATCAGAAGCGCACGCTCGTAAAACGGCATGCGTCGCTGAGCGGGAAAGTCGCCGTCATCAAAGTCGGCGGGGCTACCGAGACGGAAATCGAGGAGAAGAAGTATCGCGTCGACGATGCCGTGGCGGCCGTGAAGGCGGCGCTCGCCGATGGTATCGTTGCCGGTGGTGGCGTGACCCTGGTGAACCTAGCGGCTTCATACCGGCAGGCGGCGATTAATAGCACTTCTGAGGCGGCGGGTGAGCAATTGCTCGTGCACGCGCTTGAGATGCCGTTTAAGATTTTGTTGACGAACTCAGGCTTGAACGCCGAAGAGTGGTTGCCGCAAATCAAGAAGGCGAAGCCTGGATTTGGCATCAATGTGAACGCGCCTGACACGCTCGTCGATCTGAAGGCAGCAGGCGTGGTCGATCCAGTACGCGTGACGAAAGAAGCGTTGCAAAACGCCGTTTCAATTGCTGGTACGGCGATGACGATGGGCGCATTGGTCGTCGAGATACCGGAGCCGCAGGCACCAGCGGGCGGTGGCATGCCTGGTATGGGGATGATGTAGTAAGTAAAGGGCTGGCGCATGCAGGCACTAAAACAACTCGAAAAGCACCTAAAACCCAGCCCAAAAATGCCGGTGCTGTTCGTCGGGCATGGTAGTCCGATGAACGCACTGAGCGACAACGACATTACGAAAGGCTGGACGCGCGTCGGTAAACAGTTACCGACGCCGCAGGCCTTCGTCGTGGTGAGTGCGCACTGGCAGACGCGCGGCACGCATGTGACCGACGCGCCGACACAGCCAATCATTTATGATATGTATGGATTTCCCGATGCGCTGTACCGGGTGAAATATGACGCCAAGGGCGACCCAGAGTTGGCGAGACTCCTCGTCGAGGCGATGAGTCGCTATGAAGCACAGCTTGACAGCACGTGGGGACTCGACCATGGGACGTGGTCGGTGATGAAATTTCTTGCGCCGGATCCGAAGGGCATCCCCGTCCTCCAAATTAGCATCGATATGACGACTGATTTGCCCTCATTGCTTGAAATCTTTCGTGAGCTCCGGCCATTGCGCGAGAAAGGCGTTATATTTATCGGGAGCGGCAACCTTGTGCATAATTTGGCGATTTTACAGAGATTTGGCCCTTCTCGGTTTGACTGGGCAGACGAATTTGACGCGGTCGCAAGTCGAGCAATCGTGACACGTGACCTCGAGGCACTCGCGCACCCAAAGCGCATGACCTCGTCGGCAACCTACGCCGTGCAGTACGATGATCACTATCGGCCGATGCTGGCGATGATGAGCCTACTCGACCAAAACGAAACAGTGAGCTTCTTTAACGATGTATTCGAACTTGGCAATATCAGTATGCGCTCGTTTATCAGCGTGTAGCTAGCCAACGATACCAATAAAGCTCATCATAAACAGGCCGAATACGATGCAGTAGATGCCAAATGGTCGCAGCGTTTTCCCCTCAAAATAGCGATCAAGGAATTTTACCGCCAGGTAAGCGGCGACGCCAGCGACGAGCGCACCGATGACCGTCTGGGGCAACATCGGAGAAAATGCTGGTTTCGCAAGCTCGGGCAGTTTATAGAGTCCCGCGCCGAGGATAATTGGCGTCGCGAGCAGGAACGAAAAACGGGCCGCGTTTTCGTGCGAGAGGCCAGCGAGCAGTCCATAGGTCATCGTGATGCCGGAGCGGCTGATGCCGGCGATAAGCGCAGCGGACTGAGCGATGCCGATGCCGAGGGCAGTTTTGGCAGTTAGTTTCGTCGTGACTTGGTGCTCGGTCGCGTTCATAGAGGTCGTCGTGCGTCGACGTTGCTCGCCGCGCTGGCGAATTTTTTCGCCGTAGAGTAGAATGATGCCGTTGATGACAAGGAAAATGGCGGCGATAATTGGCGTCGCGAAAATCTTGCGCAAGCTACTTTCAAAGATAAAACCGAGCAGCGCGGCCGGAATCGTGCCAATAATCAAATAAAATATCATTCGTTCTGCGGGCGTCGTGATTTTTCGTGTCCGACAGAGGCGGAAAAACGCCTTGATGAGCACGAGCCAGGTTTTTCGATAAAAAATAATTAATGCGATTGCCGTCGCGACGTGCAAGGCAACCAAAAACACAAGGTAGTGCGAGCCCTTCTGGGACTGCTCGCCAAGAATTTCCGTCCAACCGAACAATTTGGCGAGAAGAATTGAGTGACCGAGGCTCGAGATGGGAAACAGTTCGGTGACACCCTGAACGATGGCGATAATAATAGCTTGGAGATACGTAATCATATACTGTCAGTATATCGTGCGCGGGAGGCTTATGGCAACGTCTGACAAAAGATCGTCGCTAGAGTGTGGCGCGCGCGATGTCGCCTATGGTAAAATAGACGGGATATGGGAAGACAATGTGTGAGGACGTGGGAAAATGGATAGAGGACCGCTTCGTGCTGCCCGGCCGACCGTCGGTGCAGGGGGAGAACGAGAACACCAGAATACGACGACGGCACAACCGCAGTCACTGCGAGCGGAGCTGCCTGCGGAGGGCCGAGCGGCGCCAGAGCGGCGACCGCGCCATCATCACACGGGGCGCCGTTTGTCGTGGCCGTGGCTGGCGGGTATCCTTGGCGTTGTCGTCTTGGGGCTGATTGGATGGTTACTATGGACCAATACGGCAGGCGGAACATCGATCGATAGCAAAAAATATCAGGCGGTGTTTTTTACGAACGGCCAGGTGTATTTTGGTAAGCTGACCTACGAAAAGGGTGAATATATGAAACTTTCAAATGTGTTTTACATCCAGCCGAGCAGCTCGGCAAACGGCAATAAGAGCGCACAGTCCTCGAGCACGACGAGCTCGAGTATGCAACTGATCAAGCTGGGTGACGAAGTGCACGGCCCAGAAGATGCGATGATGATCGCGAAGAGTCAGGTGCTCTTCTATGAGAATTTGCGGGATGATGGCAAGGTTGCACAACAAATTCAAAAGTATAACTCCGGAAAATAACCCCCGCGCGCCACAAGGTGAACAGGGTACTATCGGGGGTCCGACGACGCGCGCGGTCGTCGGGCGACATCGCTCGGGGTTACGGCATAGGACAAAAATTGTCATACTGATTCTCGGCGGTAGCCTCGTTCTCGGTGGTGGTGCACTGTATTTCATCATGCGGCCGCAGCCGTTGCTCGATCCTGCACTCGTTGGCAAAGTGAATTTTCCCGTTTACGCCCCAAAGACGTTGCCAAATGGCTATACGCTCAAAAAAGACAGCCAACAAGTGAACCAAGGGGTTTTCGTCTATGCATTAGACGGTCCAGCGCAGCAGACGATTACCGTGACCTTGCAATCGTCGCCCGACGGATTCGATATGACGAAAATGATGGAGGGCGGGTCGATTAGTAGCACTGCGACGCCGGTCGGACCGATGTACAATCTCTCGGCTGGTGGAACGAGCAAATATCTCCTCGATGTCGGTAGCGAACTTATTTTTCTTACCTCACCAACAAGGATTGATACGGCGACAATCAACACACTCGCCAGTAGCCTAGCAAAAGTGTGATAGAGGTCGTACTGGGGTGTGCAGTTTTGGCCGATCACTATACAAGTGGTGCATGGTAAGATAGAGTCAGTGAGCGTTCTGATCGAAAAAGAACTCGGTGCCGTACCGTCGACTGCTGAAATTGAAGCAGTCGATATTCTTGTTATACACAACATCCCAAAACAACGTATTACATTTCTCAAGCCGAAGTAGTTTGCTATATTTAAAGGTAAGAGACGTCGCTCTTGCTGCACAGCTTGGGCCACGTCTCTTTTTTGTGATTATCGCCCAGCTAGCTCTCTACGGAGAATCTCGGACAAGGCCGTGATACTGTTGAACTCGTAAAAAGCCAGATACGCCAGCGCCAGCTCCCGCGCACTGACCTTGCGCAAGCTAAATCCTCTGCCTACGGTGCTCATGAGTACGGCATTGGCCAGCATACGCCCGGTTCGTTTGTTGCCATCTTCAAAGATCTGCAAGTAGGGTACTAAGCTTAGGGCCATGAGGCTTTTTGCGAACGGATCGGTAAACCGGTTGATTATTTCTAACACCGTGTCGGCGTTCACGCGCAGTTGGTGTGGATTAGCTAACGGCACATAGTTACTGGCGCTGATCTTGACGAGTTTTTTCCTCACCCCCTTCTCTATGCCAAGGTTATGCCCGATAATCTTATGCAACTCCTCGACTGCGGCAAAGCTAATGTTGCCACGGAACAACTCGGGATTTTCAACGATAAAGGCAACCGCGTCCTTGTGGTTCAGGATCGTCTGCGTTTCAAACTCCGTCCTGCCTTTTGCTTTGATGCCCTCTGTTAGCAGTAGCTGTGTGTCGAGCAGGGTATACGTGTTGCCTTCCAGGGCAGATGATTTCCACGACAGCTCCACGGTTAGGTATTCAAGCTCTTTTGGTGAAATCGTAGGCCCGGTACCAGAGGGCGCTACAAACTTATCCCCAAAG
This sequence comes from uncultured Candidatus Saccharibacteria bacterium, assembly GCA_964433265.1. Taxonomy (GTDB): domain Bacteria; phylum Patescibacteriota; class Saccharimonadia; order Saccharimonadales; family Saccharimonadaceae; genus Saccharimonas. Next base: position 10,853 of record CAYSQL010000017.1, read on the forward strand.
TCTTGTTCAAGCTGGCCGACCGGTGCCTCTAATAGCCAATCAATCAACTTGTGCTTGAATGAACTTTCCGGGCGGTTTTCATCCTCTAGCGTCTTGTCCGGAATACTTGCGACCATCAGAGACGGATGGTGTATGGCGTATGACGGATTGTTCTTTGGGCCACTGTGACTAGTCAGGCCAAGCTCACAAAGACGCTCAAGAGCCCGCTGGATAGACCTTATGTCGAGCGCGGGCATTTTTTTTGCTGATAGCAGACGCTGTCGTCTCGCCACCTAATAGATAGAGAAGTACATACAAAGTGTTTTTGTTTAATCTCATACGACAATTTTAGCATCAATAACGTGTAAAAGATATGAAAATGTCGCATGGAGAATAATACTCCCTCACCCACCTGAGTCTCAAAACCCTCCCACTCCACACCCCTTACACGCCTGGTATTCCTGACAGGAGTACCAGGGTTGCAGTCGCTTTACG
>CAYSQL010000018.1:0-11240 GCA_964433265.1 uncultured Candidatus Saccharibacteria bacterium
GATTATCTATATCGTTCTCTTCTTCATCTATCAACAGATTGAGAACAATTTTATTGTGCCGGTTATTCAGTCAAAAGGCATCGACCTTTCGCCGCTTGTCGTCCTGATCGCGGTGACGATTGGTCTCTATATGTTCGGGATTGCTGGTGGTATTATCTCCATTCCTATCGCTGGTTGTGCGAAGGTGCTCGTCGAGGAATATCTTGATCATGCCAAACATCAACGCATGGAAAAAAATCGTCCGATGGCAAAACTTGTACGCAAAATAAAGGGCGAAGAGGCGGCGTAGCTACGCGGCGTATGACCAAATAGGGCCAGAGGGGGTGTCGTGCACGACGACGCCTTTTTTGGCGAGTTTATCTCGGAGCTCATCGGAGCGGCGCCAGTCCTTGTCTTCGCGAGCGCGTGAACGTTCGAGGATACTCTTCTTTGTTTCGTCGTCGATGTCTGGCGTACTGTCGGCAAGCGAAAGGCCGAGGAGTTCATCAATCGTAGTGATAAATTCGACGAGACTGAATCGGTGAATGTCTTCGATGCGGAGGGCGTCTAGGCGTGAAAATGCTTCGTCGACGATTCGTAACGCCGTTGGTGTACCGAGGTCGTCATATAATGCCTCTTTTACGGCGCCTATCGCTGCGAGAAGTGTCGGATGTTCGTTATCATTCTTTTCGATATCGTCTTCGAGCCGGTCGTGGGTTTGGTGGCGGAGCGCGGCATAGCCCCGCCAGCTTTCGAGTCGATTCTTCGCAGCGTCGAGGCTTGCAAACGTGAAGTTCCCCTCGCTACGGTAGTGACTTTGGAGGGTGAACATGCGTAGGTCCATGGGTGAATAGCCACGCTCGGCGAGCTGCTGGAGTGTGTAGGTGTTACCGAGTGACTTGCTGACTTTAGTGCCGTCAATCTTAAGGTGATTGTTGTGCAGCCAGTAGTGTGCAAATTGTTGGCCGCTGGCGGCTTCGCTTTGGGCGATTTCGTTCGTATGATGAACGGGGATGTGGTCGATGCCACCGGTGTGGATGTCGATGGTTGGACCCAGGATGCTCATTGCCATGGCCGAGCACTCGAGGTGCCAGCCGGGAAAGCCCATGGTGCTGGCTTGTTGCGTGTTGTCGTCGCTCACCTTCTTCAACTCGGAAACAGCTTCGTGCCGTGTCTCGGGCAGGCCTGCGGCCTGCTGAGGCTCGGGCTGCAGATGTTTCTGAAGTGGCGCAGGCTCGTTGTTCGAAGTGTTGTCAAGCAAATCGTTCGGAGTCTCCCACTCCATGTCGCGCTTCTGCCCTGCTGGCGTAAATTTCCAGAGTGCGAAATCCCACGGTTGGCGTTTTTCTTCGTTTGCCTCTACCCTCGCCCCAGCGCGCTGCGCTTCGAGGTCGAGCTGTGCAAAGTTTGCGTAGGTTGGGAATTTGCTCGTGTCGAAATAGATACCATCACTCGTCTGATACGTGTAGCCTTTCTCTTTGAGGATACGTACGAGGTCGAGTTGCTGAGGGATGAAATCGGTGGCGCGAATGAGATGTGTCGGCGGAATCATGCCAAGTTTTTCGAGTCCTTGTACAAAATCTTCGGCGTAGAATTCGGCGATGTCCCACGCCGTCTTCCCCTCTCGGCGAGCGCCTTTTTCCATCTTGTCTTCGCCCTCGTCGGCGTCGCTCACAAGATGGCCGACATCGGTAATATTCATGACGCGGTCGACGGTATATCCCGCCGAAAGCAGCGTGCGCACAAGCGTATCCCAGTAAATGTAGGCTCCCCAGTTACCGACGTGCAGTCGGGCGTACACGGTCGGGCCGCACGTATAGAGGGTGACGTGATGAGGGTCGATTGGTTTGAATATATCAAGCGTTCGTGTGAGTGTGTTGTGGAGTTTCACTGGCATAGTTGTGTAGGGCTTTCTCCGTTGCGGTTAAGAGTTCTTTGAGGATGACGTCGTAATCTTCGTATGCTCTCCAGCCGGCTGCGTAGGCATGTCCACCGCCGCCAAAGTAGCCTGCGATGGTGTCGGCGACCGGCGTATTACACCGTAGTTTGCCAGTGAGTTTGCCGTCAGGATAGGTTTTGATTGCACAGGCGACTTCGACTCCCTCGACTAACCGCATCTCGTCGAGCACGAGCATGCTCGGGTTGTACTGGTCGCTGTATTCGCGGATATCGTCCCAGGGTATGTGGACGAGCGCCAGGTGGCCATCGAGGTAATATTCGATGCGGCCGATGAGCTCGCCCTTGTAGGTGAGAATTTCGGGAGATTTCTTCATGAAATCGCGTCGTCGGAGTTCGATTGCAGCATTGCTAGCGCCAAGGCGGATGAGCTCGGTAGCGGCAGCGAAACTATCAGCGGTCGTGCTCTGCGTTGTGAGGCCCAGGCTGTCGCTCATGATAGCGACGAGCATATCTTCGGCGGCTTGTGGTGAGATTTTCCACTTGAGTTCGTGAGCAATATTGTAGATGAGCTCGCCGGTCGCTACGACGTCCTGCGAGATGAGCGTATTGGGAAAGCTCAGCGTCGATGTGGTGGCGTGATGGTCAAAAACAAGCACTGGGTGAGTCTCGAGAAAATGTCGGACGCCTGGCGCCTCAATTGCCTTGCCAAGCAGTACGTCAGCGCTCGTATCAACGATAATCGCTAAGTCGGCTTTTGGGTCGAAGTCGCTGACGACGCGATCCCAGCCGACGATGTAGTGCAGGTAACGTGGAATATTGACTGGGCAATAGAGCGTTACGGTTTTTCCCAGGTCGCTGAGGATTTCCTCGAGCGCGACAGAACTGCCGAGGCTGTCGCCATCGGGGTTTTCTGCCTGGATGACGACGATTCTCGTCGCGGCGTCAATTTGGGTTTTTATGGTCTCATACATCTCTGCTATTGTAGCAGATATTGAAAAATTAAGCGAAAGATGGTATAATCAAGGTAAGTAGTACTTTCGACAACCGATGAGTACTAGAGTGTTCGCCTACCCTCGAGCGCGTGCGTGAGCGTGATTTGGTCGGCGTATTCTAGGTCTACGCCGACAGGAATGCCGCGCGCGAGCCGCGATAGCTTCGTATCGATGTGGGCTTCCTTGATTTGACGCTGGATGAAAAGTGACGTCGATTCGCCTTCGACGCTGGCGTTGGTCGCGACGATTACCTCCTCGACTTCATCGTCCTTGATGCGTTGTAGCAACTCGGGAATGTGCAGTTGCTCGGGGCCTATGCCGTCAATCGGTGAAATTGCGCCGCCGAGTACGTGGTAGGTGCCTTTGTATTGGCCGGTGCGCTCTAGTGCGACGATGTCGAGTGGTTCCTCGACGACGGCGATGAGTTTTTTGTTGCGGTCGCGACCACTATAGAGAGGTGAAATATCTTGATCGGCATCGATGAGCGCGAACGTGACGGGGCATGTCTTGACTCCAGTATGAAGGCTCGCGATCGCACGAGAAAGTGATTCGGCGGTTCGTTCGTTGGCGCGCAACAGAAAATACGCGTAGCGCTCGGCGGTACGTGCGCCCACACCCGGCAATCGGCCGAGTTCGTCAATGAGCGAAGTCAAAGCTTTTGGTAATACGTCCGCCATGTACTTCTAGAGGCCGAGGCTACCGAGCCCGCCCATGAGCGGCTTCATTTTTTCGGCGGCGATTTCCTGTGCTTTTGCCATACCGTCGCGAACGGCGATTTCGAGCCAGTGTTCGAGCTCGTGGATGTCTTCGAGGTCGACGTATGCTGGGTCAATCTTGATGCTTTTGATCTTTAGCTCGCCGGTAATTTGTACGACAACGGCACCATCGCCCGCTTCAACTTCGACGATTTCTTTTGCGAGATCTTTTTGTGCCTTACGTAGATCATTGAGCATCTTTACTTGGTTAAAAGCCATAAAGTATTATCCTCCGTCAATTTATGCTTGTCTTAGTATACGCTATTTGCGGGGTTATTTATAGATATAGAAGCGGTCGGCGTCTTGGCTGTGAGAATTGGTGACGATTGTCGCTAGCTCGCCGGTTGGTGCGAGCGCCTTGCGGGCGGCTCGGGTATAGGTCGTGGCGGTGTTTGGCGTCGTGGCGGCCACGAGGCGCTTGTCGTATTTTGCGACAAGTGCGTAGAGCGGCTGCTCACTTGGCGTGACGATGACGGTTCGTGGCGTCTTTGGCGAAGCACCACTCAGTAGTTGGGTCTGGAGAATCGATAAATCCTTTGAATAGGTCGATACGACGGTTGGGCTGTAATGGTAGGTGTTGAGGTAGCGCATGGCACCGGAAATCGTGACACCGACGACGAGAACGCCAAGTGGAATCAAGCCAATAATTCGCGCATAAGGGTTGCGTGGAAAGAGCGTGTACCAGTCAGTGATGAGCGCGGAAATACCAACGGCGAGGACAAGGGCCATGAGTGGGAAAAGGTAGGTTGCTTGATCGTGGTTGATGAGGACGAGCGGAATGAGTAACAGGCCCCAAAAAATACTGATATATCCCCTAGCGGTATAGCGATAGGCGGTCAATCTGAGCAGTCCGAGCCCGAGGAGAATCGCGACGTCAATGGTATAGAGTGGGCGCGCGAGTGAACCATTAGCCGGGGCGAAGAAACCAAAGAGATCGAGCAGTGTTGTCTGAATGTTCGATGGGATTTCCGATATGTGCGCTGGGAGGCCGAGGAGCGTCATGATGACTGCGTGGTCGACGAACGAAGCGTAGATAAGTGGTAGCATCGTTATAATGCCAAAAACAGCGGCCAGCACAAGCCGGATTGTCGAGAAACGTTTGATGATGAATCGGACGTGCGGATGAAAAATAATCGTCGTCAGGACGGCAATGGCGAGGTAAACGCCGAACGGTGTGTAGAGGAGCGCTGCGAACAAGACACCAGCAAGGACCTTCCAAAGCGTGCCAAACATTTTTTGGCGCGTTACGTAGGTCGAGACGAACAACAGCCAAACGGCGAGAAATGAGTACATGATAAGTGGCGTGCCATCTTGTGCTAGAAAAAGAAATTGCACGGAAGCGGCCGCGATACTTGTCGTGATAATGGCGATATTACGGCGATGCCAGGTAGCAATCAGCAATGCAAGCCCGATGACGGTGAGACAGGCGAGGATGAGCGACGGTAATTTAATCGTGAACGTCGTGACGCCAAACAGAACAAAAATTCCTCGTTGCAAGACGAAGTAAGGTAAATTGACGATCATCTTTGGGTCGAGGCTCGTCAGCGAAAGCGAGCCGCTCTTGATAGCGGTATCGATCTCGGCCGGTCGTAATCCGCCCGGCACGTAGCGCGCCGCCGCAAACAGTAGACCACCGAGAACCGCAAAAAGCAGCCCGTAGCCCAACACGTAGCGCCATTTGTAAAGGAAGAAATCGGTGACACGAGTTTGCATAATCTTTTCCAATTATACCACGCGCCTATAGCGCCGCCTATGGCTACTCGTGCTGGCGGTCGAGGCTCATGAAGCGGAGGCGCTCCGGGTGGAAGTAGAGCTGGACTTTACCGACGGGGCCGTTACGATGCTTGGCGATAATCAGGTCGGTGATGTTCTGAACCTCGGGATTATCCGGTTCGTAGTAGCCCGGACGGTAGATAAATGACACAATATCGGCGTCCTGCTCGATGGACCCAGATTCACGCAGGTCAGATAGCTGGGGAATCGGCGGCGTGCGGGTTTCGACGGAGCGTGAGAGCTGGCTCAGCGCGATGAGTGGGACGTTGAGCTCGCGAGCGATAAGCTTGAGGCCGCGGGAGATTTCCGAAACCTCCTGTACGCGGTTGCCATTGTGCGTGTTGCTCGCCTGCATCAGCTGCAAATAGTCGACGATGATAAGTCCGAGCGGTTGGTCGTGGGCGGCGCGGCGGGCCTTGGTGCGCATCTCGAGCACCGACAGTCCAGGTGTGTCGTCGATAAAAATCGGCGCTTCGGCCATCTCGCCCATCGCTTCGCTTAGTTTGGCAAAATCGTCGTCGCTCAGATTGCCGGTGCGGATATTCCAACTGTCGACGCCGGATGCATCGGCGAGCATACGGTCGACGAGCTGTTCCTTGCTCATCTCGAGGCTAAAGAACAGCACTGGTTGTTTCGCGATCGTCGCGACGTTATAGGCGAGGTTGGTGACGAGCGTCGTCTTACCCATCGCTGGGCGGGCGGCAAGGATGATGAGGTCGGAGCGTTGGAGCCCGGCGGTCATGTTGTCGAGGTCGCGATACCCTGTGCGAACGCCGCGGAGTTGACCCTTGTTGCGGTGGAGCTCCTCGATGCGGTCGAAACTATCGGTTAAGATGTTTTCGATAGACACGAGGTCTTGTTTAAGTGACTGATCAGAGACGCTAAAGAGCTCGGCCTCGGCTTTTTCGAGTAGCTCTTGAGTGGAGGTTTCTTCGTCGAAGCCCATCTCTGAAATTTCTGCGCTCGCCTTGATGAGCCGACGCCGGACAGCCTTTTGCGAGACGAGTTCAGCGTAAGCGGTCGCGTGTGCGGCGGTCGGGACATAATTGGTAAGCTCGGTGAGATACGCTGAACCGCCGATTGTATCGAGGTCGTCTTTTTTCTTGAGCTCGTCGGTCAGTGTGAGGAGGTCGACGGGCTTATGCCGCTCGTAGAGCTTCATCATCGCTGCGAAGATGATTTGATGGCGCTTGTCGTAAAAATCCTTTGACGCGACCTGCTCGCTTGCGTCGGCAAGTATTTCTTCGTCAATCAGCACTGCGCCGAGCAGACTCATCTCGGCGTCGACGTTCTGTGGCGGTACCTTACCGCTTATGACTTCTTTTTTAGCCATTGACCGATACCTCTTCTCCCCCGCCCATCATCGCGACAATCGAAGCCGCCTCGCCATCCTCGGGCGGTTTCGTCGTCGGCAAAACTGTTACCTCTAGGTTTGCGTAACCCAGCTTACCAAGCGTATGACTGAGTGCGGGCAGGGATTTGTCGATTTGTTTTTTGCTAAATGGCCGACCGCTGTAAATCGTTAACGTTATCCCGTTTAGGTCGAAACTAGATTTTGCGAGTAGGGCGTGCAGCCCAGTTTCGCCATCCTCTTTGAGTTTTACAAGCAGTGCCGACCAAGAGAAATCCTCGATTGGCGCGGCGGAAGCGGCGACCGTCGGGGCTGGCGCGACAATGGCTGGCGGAGGCGGCGCGGTGGTCGTCGGGGTTGTCTTTGCGACGGGAGATTTTGGCGCAGACGGGGCAACGCGTTGTGGCTGAGGTGCTGGCGTGGTGGCTGGTGTCTGCGGACGTCTAGTCGGTGCGGGGGTTGATGGCGTCAAGGCGACGAGTAGTTTTATGTATGGCCACGATGAGCGCGCAACATCAGTCAGCGCATCGAGCAGGTGGACGAGGTGCGGCTTGGTGGCGAGGTCGTGACTTACTTTGCGCATCAGTTGTTCGGCAATCGTCGTCGGAGAAATCGCTTCGGATTCTAGTGCAGTGATATCGGCAACGATTCCCTCGAGATTGCCCGCCTCGTAGTGGGCGATGAGGGTGTCGATACGTGTCTCGCTCGCGATGCCGAGCAGCGTTTCGATACTGGCCCGCGTGATAGTGTCGGTCGATATGCTTCGTAATTGATCAAGGAGGCTGATACTATCGCGAAAACTTCCCTGCCCGCGTTCGGCGATGAGTGTCAATGCGTCGTCGTCAATAGCGATTGATTCGGCGTCGGCGATTTTTCGCAAATGCTTGGTCGCGTCAGCGACGGAAATTGGGCGAAGATTAAACCGTTGCACGCGGCTGATGATCGTGGCGGGTAACTTGTCTGCATCGGTCGTTGCTAGGATGAAGACGACGTGCTCTGGCGGTTCCTCGAGTGTTTTAAGCAACGCGTTAAATGCGGACTTCGACAGCATGTGTACTTCGTCGATGATATAGATTTTTTTTGGCGCAGACACTGGCGCGATTTGCACTTTTTCGCGCAGATCGCGGATGTCCTCGACGCTGTTATTGCTGGCGGCGTCGATTTCGATAATATCGACATAGGTGGACGCTTCGTCGTACGCGAGTCCGTTGATTTCGTGCGCGAGAATGCGCGCGATTGACGTCTTACCGACGCCGCGCAGGCCAGTGAGAAGATAGGCGTGCGCGATAGTGCCGTTTTGAATTGACCGCTTTAAGATATCGGTGACGTGTGTCTGCCCAACAATCTCGTCAAGCGACTTCGAACGGTATTTTCGATATAAGGCCTTCCCCATTGGGTCTATTATACGATGCTTTTGTGTTTCTGTCTGTTGTAGTTTCGCCAAATAAAAGGCCGCCGATTCGGCTCAATGCTCAAGACTCGGACCACAATTGCCCGAGTCTTGGGCAAAGAGTCGAATCGAGCGAGCCTAACGGCGGCTAGATGGAGGTTGTGATTGTGACGTCGAACCAGAAGCCCCAGCCCATGTCGCCGTCGCCGACCATCACGTCTACGGGCGCGATGAGTCCCGAATCGACGTGCGGCTGCAGCAGCTCCAGGCAGGCGTTCCGCACTATGTCTGGCGTAATGGTGTCGGCGCGCTCGATGACGGAGTGGTAGAGCGCGTAGGAGGGGTCATTGATCATGAGCTGTTGTCCACTGCAGATGTGCAGAGTGACACCTTCGTCGGGCCGCGCGCTCAGAGCCTTGCTTCGATCGTGGGCGATTTGTGCACGAAGGCCGGTCTGGTGTCCCTGGACTTTGAGTGCCAATCTGTCGGTAGAAATACCGGCCGAGACTTGCATGATTTGAGATTCCTTTTGGGCGATTGCAGCCTCAAGGGCCTCACGTGTAGCGTCGCTCGTTGCCTGATCTCGCGCCAGGTCTTCGAGAACCTCGTTCAGCCTGGGCTCGAAGTCGGACTCAATGCGTCGTTGTTCCGCGAACAGTTCCTGTCGACTGGCCGCCTCGGCGGCTTCAGCTCTTTCTCTGTGGGCTCGTACGGCAGCCTCTCGTGCGTCGGCATAGGCCTCGCGCAGCGCGCCGAATTGACCCGAGGCTTTGATCTCTGTCGTAATTTCCTTTGGCACAATGTCCTCCTGATGTGCGTTGTCGATTCTAAGCCGACAAATTCAACATTGCGACGGGCGTCACAATAGTGGTAGTAAAGCACAGTATTGTGGTGAGCGCAAGCAAAAGCATTTAAATAACACCCCCTTTCGGAGGTGTTATTTTATTTGAATAGCCTACAGGGAGATGCCGTTTGCGTTGTGGCGTGCTCGGCGCGATGCGAGGTAGGCGTAGGTGCTGTAAGACAGTGAACCGATACCGATCAGGCCACCGAGTATGCCGGTTGGTCCAGTGTGCGGAAGCTCGGTTGCTACTTGCGTTGGTGTGGTGGCAACGTTGCCCGTATCGGTTGACGGCGTCGTTGGCTCGGTAGGCTGTGTGGGGGCTTCTGGCTTTTTGCAGTCATCGGCGTTCTTTGATTGTGTCGAGCTGTCGTAGGCGCTTTCCTCGATTGTTTGCATCGTGGTGTCGCCGCTTCCCTTGGTGCAGACGGAAACTTTTGGCGTTTCACAAGGCTTACCGTTAGCGGTAAAGATTTTTCCAGCGATGATACGTGGACCGTCGTCGTTAATCTTATCGAGCTTGGTGAGACTTTGGCTACCAACGTAGACGTCGATCTGTGTCCCCTTGCATGCTTCCGGTGTTTGCACCGTTACTGTTTTGCTTGTTTCATTTTTGCCAAATGTAAAAGAGGTTACATACGCCATAGTCTGCGTGTACGACGTCTCTAGGCTACTGCTAGAGTCGGGCTGACCGTTCCAGTTTGGTCCCATGTTGAAGCTTTGGAATACCATGGGTTGGTCATTACAAAGAGGCGTCGAGCCCTTGCGCGTAATCGTCGCAGTACCTTTGTTGCCGTCGCGGCTTAGGGTTGAGGTAAAGAACGCCCGCATTTGACCATTCGCGCCTGCCGTTGTGTCGGGCAGGGTGAGGCAGTCGGTGGCGTGTGCTGGTGCTGTGTACGTCAAGACGAGTAGTGTGCTGCATAGTGCTGCGACGGTACTCGCCCAGATGAGATATTTCTTCATATATTCTCCCTTATAAACTCTCCCACGCATCGTAGGTTATTTTCATTATAGCAATAAATTACATTTATGTCAAGTATAGTATATAAAATTTAACGCCTATGGTTACCGACTGATGACATACGGACACTCTGCCACAGCAAAAAACCACCTTCACGGTGGTTTTTTGCTGTAGTCACATATGAGGTGATACGGGGTTTAGAGTGCGGCTTCGACCGCTGCCCACGTGGCGTCGGCGTTGTCCTCGGGGACGATGATAGTGACTTGGTCGCCAATATTAATACGGAAGTACGTGACGCTAGCGAGGAGGATGCGGTATTCGCGACCACTTGCCTCGACGTAGTAGGCGCCGTCATGTTGTGTGAGCGTGCCGATGATTTGTTTGCGTGGCACTGGGCTGATTTGCTTGTAAATGAAGCCACCGTCGGCAGCGATGGTGAGTTTTAGGATGTCACCTTCGACAAGCTTCGACTTGCTGGCGTAGTTTGCGGGCACTGGGTATGACTTGCCGTCTGGGCCGATCATGACTTGGCCGTCAAAGACACCTTCAATCACCTTGCCGTTCACGTCTTCGCGGCTATTAGCTGGCGTCACGACTGATCCGTCGTCGCCGATGATGCTCATGAGTAATTCTTTTGCGGCAGCCAAATTCGTCTCAGCTTCCTGGATGAGTGATTTCAGCCGCTTCACCTGTTTTTCTGGTAATTCAGACATATGTTCTCGCAGTCCTTGTCTGTTTTGGTAATAACTACCCCCATATATAGCGCGCAAACGCCCAACTGTCAAGCAAATGTTGATTTTCCACATGTTTTTATGGGGTGAAGTCAAAAACGTTGTAAATATTATGCGTATAGGTTGGCACATCTGTAAATTACCAGGACATACAGTCGCGAAATCAAGAAATATATTGACACAAGCAAAATAGCGCGATATTATCACTCTTGTGTTTTTTGCTGGACGAGAGACCCGGCGTGAGGCACTTCCCGCTTTATAGCTATTGAAATGTAGTTATTACTATCAACAACTTGCGGGGGTTTAAGGAGGAAATGATGAGTTTCAAACTCACCCTGGCGGCCATCGCTATTATTAGTGGTGTCGTCATGTTTGGCGGATCGCACGCATATGCCGATACGCAACCTATTACAGTAACCATAAATCCGGGGGACACGCTCAGCTCAATTGCCGATGCTAACGGTACGACCTATGCACGTATCTTTGACGCGAATGAGTCGATCGCTAACCCGGACGTGATCAACGCCGGCGACACGATTCGCATTCCGACTGCGGACGAGCAGCT
>CAYSQL010000019.1:0-1316 GCA_964433265.1 uncultured Candidatus Saccharibacteria bacterium
CCCCATCCGACGAAGCCCCGCACCAGTCAGGTGCGGGGCAAGCTCGTCTGGGGCGGTGACCATCAAAGGCGAGCCTGTAAGACTTTCTGATGAAGTTTGACTAAGTCAAAAAAGAGCGTATACTAGCAATGTACACATCCGGCCGGCAGGTCGGAATTTTTATTAGGAAGACTATAACAATTTGGAAAGGAACTAATTATGGAAGATTTGAACATCAAACAACTGACCCTCGCCGTGCGCACGATCGCCGACGAGAAGAATCTCCCCGAGGAGACGGTACTCGATGTCATTGAGCAGGCGATTGCCGCCGCCTGGCGCCGTGACAACGGTGAGCGCGACCAGAACGTCCGCGCCGAACTCAATACGAACGACGGCACGGCAAAGGTATTTGTCCAGCGCGAAGTTGTAGAATTAGTCGGCAGCGATACGATCGAAATCAGCCTCGAGGACGCCAAGAAGCAAAAAGCGGATGCCGAGCTCGGTGATATTATCGAGGAAGAGCACGAAGTGACGAGCTTTGGGCGTGTTGCCGCGCAAACGGCCAAGCAGGTCATGCTGCAACGCTTGCGTGAAGCCGAGCGTGAAGTTGTGCTTGCAGAGTTTGAAGACAAAATCGGTACGGTCGTGACGGGTGTCGTCCAGCGCGTTGAGCCGCGGGTTGTACGGGTTGAGCTTGGCAAAGCGATGGGAATTATTCCACAGAGCGAGCAGATTCAAGGTGAATTCTATAGCGTCGGTAGTCGCATCAAGGTGTTTATCAAGGATATCGAGCGCGACAACCGTGGCCCGCAACTGATTTTGAGCCGCGGCAACGAAGCGTTCGTCGAATATCTGTTCCGCCAAGAGGTGCCAGAGATGGAAACTGGTGCCGTTGAAATCAAAGGTATTGCTCGCGAGGCTGGCCGACGCACGAAGTTGGCTGTTGCTTCGACGGTTCCCGGCGTTGATCCAGTTGGGACGTTCGTTGGCGGTCACGGTACGCGTGTCAATGCCGTCATGAACGAGATTGGCGATCAGGAAAAAATCGATATCATCACGTATGATGAAAATGTTGATACGTTTATCCGCAACGCCCTGAGCCCAGCCGAAGTCGTCCGCGTCGAGATCGATAAAGAAACGAAGCGCGCCAAGGTATTCGTCGCTGAGGACCAGCAGTCAATCGCGATTGGCCGCGGTGGCCAAAACGTCCGTCTCGCGAGCCGCCTCACGGGTTACGAGCTGGACATCGAAACGGCGACGAACCAGCCAGTCGAGAAGAAGCAAAAGAAGAACGTCGAGGACGATTTGTTTAGCGCAATCGAGGAACAAGGCGAATA
>CAYSQL010000019.1:1416-11236 GCA_964433265.1 uncultured Candidatus Saccharibacteria bacterium
AAATTAGCACTCTCTATTGACGAGTGCTAATTTGTTTTCTATACTGGTTGCAGTGGGTAACTCCACGAATGGAGGTAAGAAATAGATATGCCTGATGATTTTGCAGATTTTATTATGCACATGAGCGAGAATGCGCGGATGAGCGTCCAACATGCCGATGCGATTGCGCGTGGCTATGGTAGCCCGTTTATTGGTACGGAGCATCTGTTGCTTGGCTTGCTCGCACAGGGGTCGAGCATGGGAGCGAAAGTTCTCGCAGACGCTGGCGTGACGCTTGATCGCGCCGAAAGCACACTTAATCTAACGCCACAGCAGCTGGTAGTGAGTACGGGTGCAAAGGGGCTGTCGGAGACGGCGGTTCTTGCGCTCCGTATGGGTTGGGAAACCGCCAAGGAATACAGCCATGAGACACTTGGGACTGAGCACATTCTCTATAGTCTGTTGCGACAAAATAATGCACGCGCGACAGTCTTGCTCCGCGAGATGAACGTTGATATCGAGGATATGCAGAGCGAACTTGAGATGTATTTTGATCGAAATCGTGGCGAGCACGGCGAGACAGCGACGGAGACGCGGACGCAGAAGCAGCGTAATGGTGGCGCTCTTGGCGCGTATGGCATCGATCTGACGGCGCGGGCAGCGGCGGGTGAGCTAGACGCAATGATTGGTCGGGACAAGGAAGTCGAACGGCTGGTGACAATCCTCAGCCGGCGTACCAAGAATAATCCCGTACTGATTGGCGAACCGGGTGTCGGCAAGACGGCAATCGTCGAGGGATTGGCAGAACGAATCGTCAAAGAGGATGTGCCAGACCATTTGCTTGACAAGCGCGTCGTACAACTTGACATGGCGGCGATGGTCGCCGGTACAAAATACCGTGGCGAGTTCGAGGATCGTCTAAAAAAGGTCGTGAGTGATATCAAGCGGCAGGGTAATGTCATTGTCTTCATCGATGAGCTCCATCTACTTGTTGGCGCCGGGGCGGCCGAAGGTGGCATGGATGCGGCGAACATCTTGAAGCCGGCGCTGGCGCGTGGTGATTTGCACCTGATAGGCGCGACGACGCTCGATGAATACCGTAAACACATCGAGAAAGACACGGCGCTTGAGCGACGATTCCAGAGTATCGTCGTCAAAGAGCCGACATTGCGCGAAACGATCGCCATCCTCAAGGGGTTGCGCAGCTATTACGAAAAACATCATGGCGTGAAGATTAGTGACGCGACAATCGAGTCGGCTGCGTATATGGCGGGTCGCTACGTGTCGGATCGGTTTATGCCAGATAAGGCAATTGACGTGATTGATGAGGCCTCGGCGCTGATTCGTGTCAAGAAGGGCCACAAGCCAAGTCGTCAGCGCGAATACATGCGGGACCTCAAGAACTTGAATGAGCGCATGGAAGAGGCGGTGACAAGCGAAGATTACGAGCGTGCAGCACTCTACAAGCAGCGGATTAGTCAGATTAACGAGAAGCTTGAGGCCGAAAAAGAGGCGCAAGAATCGAAGAACCCGATCGAAGTGACGGAAGACGATATTGCGCACGCTATAGCCGTGATGACGAATATTCCGGTAGAAAAAGTCCGTACGAGCGAGGCGAAATTGCTGCGAAATCTCGAAAAACACCTTGGTAAATATATTATCGGCCAAGAAGAAGCGGTCGAGAAGGTTTCACGAGCGATCCGTCGGAGCCGGAGCGGTATCGGGTCGATGAAGCGACCAATTGGCTCGTTCGTCTTCATGGGGCCGACCGGCGTCGGTAAGACTGAGCTCGCCCGCGTTTTGGCACGCGAGGTATTTGGAAGCGAAGAGGCACTCGTGAAGATTGATATGAGTGAATTTGCCGAAAAGCATAATACATCGCGGCTTGTCGGTGCGCCAGCAGGCTACGTCGGTTACGAAGACGGTGGTAAATTGACCGATAAAATTCGCAAGCAACCGCATAGCGTCGTATTGTTCGACGAGATTGAAAAGGCTCACCCGGACGTATTTCAGATGATGCTCCAACTGCTCGAGGATGGACAGTTGACGGATGCCAAGGGACGGGCGGTGAGTTTTCGCAATACAATTATCATCATGACAAGTAATCTCGGTTCGGATGAGATGATGAAAGAGGCGAGCCTCGGCTTTCATGTTAAGACGGAGGCTGATGAGAAGCAGCTGCAAGCGGTGCATCATCGCAACGCGAAGGCGGCCGAGGATGCGCTGAAGAAGTTTATGCGCCCCGAACTTATCAACCGTTTTGATGGCATCGTGACGTTCCACGCGCTCACGCGCAAGGAAATCAGTCGGATTTTTGACTTGCAGATTGACGACCTGAAGAAGCGATTGGTTCGCAGGGGGCTTGGTCTTGTCGTAACCGCCTCGGCAAAAAAATGGCTCATTGATAAGGGATATAACGATAAGTATGGCGCGCGTCCGCTGCGCCGAGCAATCGAGGACCAGCTTGAGCATGAAATCGCGGATGGAATGTTAGCGAATAAATTTGAAAAAGGCGATATAATAGAAGCATCGACATATAGGGGAGAGTTGGCGGTTGCAAAGCGAACCGAAAAAGACTAGTTTCACGGTGAAATTGATACGAGGAATATTCTCGCTAGCCTTTGTGGGCGGTCTTGGGGCAGTGTTCTACATCTGGGGGCCGCACCTATATGACCTTTATCTTGCGTCGCAGTATCGGCCAACGGCGCAAGTCGCCAGTGTAACAGACCAATTGTCATTGACAGATAATGGGCGCGTATTGCTGTACGCGAGCAAGCCAGCGATAGAAACGGGCACGCAATTTAATCAAGATTGCCAGTCGGTTGAACGGACGGCAGCGATGCTTGGTTGCTACTATCGACAGCGCGTCTATCTTTTTGACGTGCAGAATCCCGAACTGAACGGCGCGATAGAGGTGACAGCAGCGCACGAGATGTTACACGCCGCTTATGATCGTCTGAATATCATCGAGAAGCGACGAGTCGATGCACTCGTCTCACAGGCATATGATGGCATAAAAAATGACCCAGATGTCAAGAAACTTATGGCATATTATGCCAAAGCAGAGCCGGGCGCGGAGCTTAATGAGCTCCATTCGATTATCGGGACGACAATTACGTTTGTTTCCCCGGATCTCGAGGCATATTATGGCCAGTACTTTAAGAATCGTCAGCATATCGTCGACCTGAACGCGAAGTATACGGCTGTTTTTAAGGACGTTCAGGCACGGTCCGACGCGTTATCTACCGAATTAGAGCAAGAAGGCGCGGCACTCAAGACGGATCTCGCGCAGTATGATACGGATAGAGCGCGGCTCGAGAGCGATATTAGTGCGTTTAATGCGCGGGTATCGAGCGGGGCGGTAACGTCACGAAGCGCGTATGAGTCAGAGCGACTGGCGCTTGTCGCGCGAGTGAACGATCTTAACGCGCGTCGTAGCACAATCAATACACGGGTGACCGCTTACAACGATAAGATCGCAGAGCTACAAAGTCTTTCAATCAAGGTGGATGAGCTTAACAAAAGTATCAATGGCATATCATCACCCTCGGTAGGTATATAAGGTATGGCAAAATCGCGCACGCTGTTCGTTTGCCAAAACTGTGGCGCCTCGTATCCAAAATGGATGGGGCGGTGCGAAAATTGCGGTGAATGGAATACGCTCGTCGAGCAGGCGCCCCAGTCGTCGGGGAGCTCCGTGGTAGCGCGTAGTGCACGGAGCGGCAAGGTGCTCGCCCCGCAAACGATGAAAGCAATTGCGGCCGAAGAATCGGCGGGGAGAATGTCAACAGGCATTCGCGACCTCGATACAGTGCTTGGCGGAGGGATTTTGGCAGGCGGTGTGATGTTGCTTGCTGGGCAGCCGGGCATCGGCAAAAGCACGCTGTTGCTCCAAGTAGCGAGCGCCGTCGCGAGCAAATACGCCGTCCTCTACGCGAGCGGTGAAGAGTCGGCAGCACAAGTGAAACTACGCGCGTCGCGTCTTGGCGCCGATGCGTCGGACGATTTGGCATTCGTCGCAAGTACCAGTGCTGATGATATTGCCGCGACGATTCGTTCGGGTCAGTACAATTTGGTCATCATTGACTCGATCCAGACGCTAGCCCTGGACGAAATCACTTCCGCGCCGGGAACGGTGAGTCAAATTACGAATTCGTCCAACGCGATTATTCGCGCCGCGAAAGAGTCGAATGCGGCAGTGATACTCGTCGGACACGTGACAAAAGAAGGTTCGATCGCTGGGCCAAAGGTGCTTGAGCATCTCGTCGATGTCGTGTTGCAGTTCGAAGGGGACCGTTATGGTGGATTTAAGGTGGTGCGGGCAGTGAAAAACCGCTATGGTTCTACTTCGGAGGCGGCAATTTTTGAAATGAATGAGCGTGGTCTTGCAATCGTTGAGAATCCCTCGGCGGCACTACTCGCGGAGCGGCAAAACGAGGATGGATCAGTGGTGCTCGCGACACTTGAGGGCAACCGGCCAATCCTCGTCGAGATCCAGGCACTTGTCAATCCAACGAATTTCGGGTATCCTAAACGTACAGCAAGCGGTTTTGATTTAAATCGACTTAACGTGTTGATTGCCGTGCTTGAGCGGCGTACAAAATTGAATTTATCAGACAAAGATGTCTACGTGAACGTAGTAGGTGGCCTCAAGTTGGCCGATCCGGCTGCCGATTTTGCTGTGGCGATGGCGATTGCGAGCGCAAGTGCGGGGCGTCGCCTCGATGATGGCCTCGTCGTATTTGGCGAAGTGGGCCTCGGGGGAGAAATCCGTTCGGTCGCGGCGGCCGATCGACGGGTCGCGGAAGCGAAGAAACTCGGTTTTACTCAAGCGGTTGCCCCTGCGTCTTTAGGGGGCAAGAATCCATTTATCAACGGCGTCAAGGACTTGCGCCAAGCATTAATTGATTATCTGAAAAGCTAATCAGAAAGAATACTTTTTATGAATACATTAGATTTACTCCTCGTCGCAGTGCTGTTAGTGCTGCTTGCCGAGGTAACCTATATCCTCGCTCGATTGCCGCGTACGACGCTCAAAACGAAGCGCCGAGCCGTACTGGTCGACACGTCGGTATTGATGGACGGTCGTATCACTGCCGTGGCAAAGACGGGATTTATCGGCGACACGCTTGTGATCCCACGAAGCGTTGTCGGTGAGCTACAACTCTTAGCCGACGGTGGCGATTCTGATAAGCGATCGCGCGCCAGGCTCGGGCTTGATGTCGTTACGGAACTCCAGGCGATGCCTGAGGTCGACGTCGAATTACTGCAAGATGGTACGAGTGCGAGCGAAGGTGTCGACAATCGTTTGCTGTCGCTTGCGAAACAGCATAGTGCGCTCATCATGACTATCGACTATAACCTCAACAAGGTGGCTGGCGTCGAGGGAATCCAGGTACTAAACGTCAATGACCTCGCGCAGAGCATACGCATGGCGCATCTGCCTGGTGAGCACTTGCAGATTGAATTGGTACAGAAGGGTAATGACGCGCATCAAGGAGTTGGTTACTTGCCGGATGGGACGATGGTGGTTGTCGAGCAATCGAGCGCATATGTCGGCAAAATCGTGCAAATTGAGATTATTCGTAGTTTGCAGACGAGCGCAGGCAAGATGATGTTTGCTCGACGAATCGGTGAGCCGACAGGCGAAAAAATAACAGCGAAGACGCAGGTGAAAAGGACAGCAAAGACGCGTTCGCAAGAGATAACACACGGTAATCAGCAGGTTGTTCCAGCCCAGAAGCACGCTGAGCATAAGCCACAACGAGCGAATCAGGCCGATGGTCGAGCGCGTCGCGAACAGGACAAACAGGATACTCGAAGCGAGTCTCGTGGCCGCGCACAGGACCATTCGACGAATCATCGAACGAAGCAAGTTGGCGATGGTGGGCGAAAGCGAGCGTCGACACAACCGGCGCGTCGTCCGCAAGATCATGAAGCAAACTTGCTGTCGCTGGTCGAAAAGCAAGATAACTAAACCTGAGTCTCAAAACCCTCCCACTCCACATCCCCTTACATGCCTGGTATTCCTGACAGGAGTACCAGGGTCGCAGTCGCTTTACGGCGTGTCGGGGAGGGTTTGAGGCTCAGGTAACTAATACTCACCAACCAATCATGTAAGATAACGCCTAGATAGTTAGGCGTTATCTTCGTTTCCGCGGCGTGAACGAACTGCTCGATGCGGGCTGTCAGTTACTCGCTGCCGAGTTAGTGGCCGTGTAGTAGCCGGTGTCGGTGGCAACTGCAGTGAGGTTGGAGCTATTTGACGTGTCACCCGATGATAAATCAATCGTGTAGTTGCCGCTTGCGCCGATCGACTGCGTAGCAATTGTCGTGTCGCCGGATTTTATATCGAGCGTCTGGAGGGCAAAGGTGCCTGCGACCACCGAGACAGTAGCTGTCTTGCCATTGATAGTGAAGGACGTGATAGTTGGCTTCGCATCGGCGCAGGAGTGGGCGTCGTCGTTCGCGGTCCCGTCATAGCCATCAGGGGCAGTGATGACGTCCTTGTTTGTATAGGGATCGTGCGTTTTATTAATACCGACGTCAATTCGAGCTCCAGCGGGAGTGCAATCCGTTGCCAATTTTTTCGACACTTTATCAAAGGTGGCAGTGGCATTTGTCGTCGTTGCAGTCTTGGTGTAGTACGACGGGTAGAGCTCCTTGCCGATTTTTTGGATACCCGCGGGGGCTGTGAACCAGTCGCTTGCTTTGACTTTGCCGGCGGTGAAGAGATACTTCGAAACATTCGACATTGTCGTGTCAAAGACGAGCGCGGGAATGAGTGAGTTTCCTTGGCGAAGTGGTGTCGTGTCAGGATTGCCGAGCCAGACAGCCATAGATATGGCAGGCGTGTAGCCGACGGTCCAGATATCTTTTGGTACAACTTTGCCGTTCGTTTCACCATTGGAAGTACCGGTCTTTGCGGCGATTTTCATCCCGAGGCCAGTTGATTTTGGTAGATAGTCCTGATTCCAACCGAGATTCTTTCGGGCATTTGCATCGCCCAGGATGTCATTGACGATATAAGCGGCCTGTGGATCGACGACTTGTTTTGGTTTGGTCGTCTTGAACTCCTGAAGCGTTTGACCAGTACTGTTTTTGACCGTGAGAATCGTTGATTGCGGTACGTAAGCGCCCATGCGTGCTAGTGACGCGATAGCATTGACATGGTCGACGAGGCGCGTGCCACAGCCACCGATAGCAGACGACAGACCAGCTTGCGCATCGGCACCTCGGGTGCAGTAGTTCGTGTCGCCAAGATCGCGGATTGTCTGCCAGGTACTTCCTTTTTTGTTCTGCTCATTGATGGCCATCGCTTTGATAGCAGGAATATTGCGCGAACGGTCGAGGGCGTCGCGAATCGAGATATTTCCCTGGAACTTACCGTCCGCGTCCTGTGGCTTGTAGCCACCGGGGAAGGTCGTGGCTGTGTCGGAGAGTACCGTGCCGCTTCCGTAATTTTGCTTACCTTGGCCCTGGTTCTGGAACAGTTGCGCATAGACGAGCGGTTTGATGGAGGAACCTGGCTGGATATAGCCAGTGGCGGCGTTGTCTTGGCCAAATCCCGGATAGTTATAGTCACGACTACCAACAAGCGCAAGGAGTTGGCCTGTTTGATTATCCTCTATCGCTGCGGCTCCGTTGCTGAAGCCTGCGTAATTGGCACAGTTAGTGTAACTACAATTGCGGTCAGTGAGGCTGCCATCGAAGATGCCGGTCACGTTTTTTTCTAGCTCATCCTGGACGGTGGAATCGAGCGTCGTCGTGACGGACAGCCCACCCTGGCCGACTGTCGCTTTACCGAGCTTCTTCTCGAGCTCTTGCTGCACCATGAAGATAAAGTGGGGAGCCTTGATGTTCGCGTAGCGGTCGGCGAGCGGCTTGAGGTTATCGAGGACGGCGACTTTCTTTGCGTCCTCGGCTTGTGCTTTAGTGATGTACTTCATGTCGGCCATATTATCGAGGACTTTATGCTGGCGAGCGATGAGGTCATCGTGCCCGTCGACATTGTAGGGGTCGTACCAGCCAGGCTGATTTGGAATCGCGGCGAGTACGGCTGATTCAGCGAGCGTGAGGTCCTTTGATTTTTTGCCAAAGTATGTCTGCGCGGCCGATTCGACACCATTGCGACGACCGCCATAAGGAGACTCATTGAGGTAGAGGTCGATAATTTGGTCCTTGTTATACATGCGCTCGACTTCAACGGCAAGAATCATCTCCTTAATCTTGCGCGGAATACCCGCAAGACCACGCTGTTGCGCTTCATCGGCGAAAAATACTTGTTTGACAAGCTGTTGTGTCAAAGTTGAGCCGCCCTGAGTACTGTTTCCCTGTGAGTTACTAATCAGGGCGCGCACGATACCAGTGAGGCTGACACCACCGTGACGATAAAAGTCCTTATCCTCGATGGCAACCGTCGCTTGCTTCATGTATGGAGTGATCTGGTCGCCATTGACAACAAGTTTGTAGTCGCCTTCGCCCTTGTCTTCCCATAATTTTTTCCCGTTGCGGTCGTAATAGGTCGTCACGGTTGACTGCACGCGCTTGTCAATTTCACCTGGACGAATCGCTGCTAAATCCTTGCGGTAATAGGCAAAAAGCGCCCCGACGAGCAAAAAGATAAGCAAGATACCAACGCCAACAATCTTGAGAAGTGCGAAGAGCCCACGCTTGCTAAACCAAAATTTTATGACGTTTTTTGGATTGATGCGATGTAAAAAGCGTTTGACTGGGTCTTTTGGCAACGTTGCCAAATATTCCGCGCGCCGCTTAGAGGTCGCGTCGCGTTTCGTGCGATGTTTCTCGGCAAGATTTGCATATACACTGACGACACGAGCCGGTTTTTTGACCGATTTTTTAGACTTAACCACCTTGTACCTTCCCATAAGCGATATTGCCTACCATTATACCACTAAACAATCGGCACGCGCGAGGCTTTTTATGCTACTATAAACACTATAAAAACAAGAAAGGAGAACGTCGTGACGTTATCAGAAGAACTCACGTGGCGCGGGTTTGTCAATCAGACAACTTTTGCCGATATTACCGACTTAGACAAAGAGACGCGCACGTTCTATTTTGGTGTCGACCCGAGCGCTGATAGTATGACGATTGGCAACTTGGCCGCGGCGATGCTGGTGCGGCAATTTATCGACCATGGCTACCATGCGATTTTGCTTGTTGGCGGCGCGACGGGGCTGATTGGCGACCCCGATGGCAAGAAGCAGGAGCGTGACCTCAAGACGATTGACGAAATTGACAAGAACGTGGCGGGCATCACGGCACAGTACCGACAGGTGTTCGCCGGCAAAGACTTCGAAATCGTCAATAACTATGACTGGTTCGAGGGTATGGGCTACATGGAATTTCTGCGTGAGATTGGCAAGCACGTCAGCATGACGCAGCTGCTTGATCGCGATTTCGTGCAAGCACGCATTGGTGAAGGTGGGGCCGGTATTAGTTACGCCGAGTTTAGCTACGCGCTCATTCAAGGCTACGACTTTCTTCATCTGTTCCGCGAAAAAAACGCGACGCTGCAACTGGCGGGTGCTGACCAGTGGGGAAATAGCATCACCGGCGTGTCATTGATTCGTAAGCTCGAAGGCGTGGACGCGCACGTGTTCACGGCGCCGCTCATCATCAACAAGCAGACGGGCGTGAAGTTTGGCAAATCAGAGGGCGGCGCGGTGTGGCTCGACCCGAACAAAACCAGTCCGTACAAGTTCTACCAATTCTGGCTGAACTGCGACGATGAGACGGCCAAGGATCTTATTAAAGTTTACACATTGCTCGACAAGGACACGATTGAGGCGCTGATTGCCGACCATGAAGCTAATCC
>CAYSQL010000020.1:0-2899 GCA_964433265.1 uncultured Candidatus Saccharibacteria bacterium
TATTTATCCCAAGCGAATCCGTGTCCAAAATGTCCATACCGCGCCGTTTGCTCAAATTGCGGCGTCGTCAGATCTAATGTCGCGCTAATCCCGCGCGGACTCAGATCATACCCGTCAACAACCTGCGCCTGTCCGTCGACAATCACCGTCGCCTCGAGTGGCTGGTCGTAGCCAATAGCATACGCCAAGTAGCAATATACCTCGTGCGCCCCCGTCTTCCGTAAATAGTCCACAGCGACACGTCGCGCCATATAGGCCGCCGAGCGGTCGACTTTTGTCGCATCCTTACCACTAAATGCGCCGCCGCCAATCGGGACGCCTGGGCCGTAGTTATCGACGACGAGCTTGCGCCCCGTCAGCCCCGCATCAGCCGCAAATCCACCCTGCGACCAATCACCCGCCGGGTTGACATGAAGCGTCACCGTCTCGCCTGCGATTGCCAATGGCTCCGCCTCAATCCATGCCTCAACCGCCTGACGTAACTCGTCCTGAGCTGCATTTTGAAAACTCGCCACGACCGACTCCACGCGCCCATCACGCAATGTCACCTGCGTCTTGCCGTCGTACGGCCAGGTCTCATACAAATACTGGTTCAAATGACGCGCCAAGACCGTCTCAAGCGGCAATAGCTCTGGCGTCTCATCGCAAGCATAGCCGACCATAATACCCTGGTCTCCCGCCCCACCCGTATCGACGCCGCGCGCGATTTCCGGGCTCTGCTTCACGATATGCTCAATAATTTCGACGTCTGCGCCTGCGAGGCGTTTGACGATTGGCACGACATCAATATATTCCCGTGCCGTCACCTCGCCAGTTAGGAACACTGTGCCATGCCCACCACACGCTTCAACCGCTACACGCGCCTTTGCGTCAACGGTCAAATACGCGTCCAGAATTGCATCGCTGATTTGGTCGCAAATCTTATCCGGGTGCCCCGGACTCACGCTCTCTGCACTTCTATAATTGAGGCGTTCGATATTTTCTGCAGACATAAAAAATCTCCTTTCATCTGCCCCAAGGCCGCAAGAAAGGAGTCAAAAGTGACGCATCTTTCCTGATCGCTCAGGCTGGAATTAGCACCTTACCCCTACGAGCAGGTTGCCGGCGAGTCATCGGGCCAGTCCCTCGTCGCACTCTTGATACTTAATTGTTAATGTCCTTAGTATAGCACGCGCTACAGCCGTTCGCCAACACGAGCGCGATTCGCCCACTCATCAGCACGCTCATTCTCCTCGTGTCCGACATGTCCACGTACCCAAACAAGCTTCGGGTGAGTCGTGTAGTACAATTCGTATGCCTCTTGCACTAATTCGAGGTTCTTGATTGGCCCGCCACTCTTGCGCCAGCCCTTCAGCGCCCAGCCTGGCGCCCATTTCGTCAGGACGTTGATCCAAAATTCACTATCGGTATGAATTTCGCACGGCTCACCCTCCGCTAGCTTCATAGCGGCAATCAAGGCGTGCCCTTCCATGCGGATATTTGTCGTCTCGCCCGCCTCACTGCCAAGCGCGACTGGTTGTTTGTTCTCGATTACGGCGTAGCCGCCGGGGCCAGGGTTAGGGCTGGCGCTCCCATCTGTAAAAAAGACTCGCATATCCCTCTATAATATCAGATATCACGCACCGGGCGATCCTGTTTGATGGCTTTTGGCACATAGTAGCCGTCGTGAAAATCGTAGTCAATGAAATTGCGCACCTCAAAATAATCACCGTTGCCAACGATTTTATAACGAAAGAGTACGTCGTCAAGCACGTCATCCTTTGGCGTCCCGCCTTGGTATAGTCTGACTTCACGCCGTTCACCCGACTTAAGATACACGCCAGGACGATCGCGTACATTTAGCAATTCCACCTCTGTTATCTCGAGTTCGAACGACGACCGGTTCACTAGCGTCGCCCACAAATCCATCTGCGACTCATCGCCACTCAAATGCGGTTCGACTCGCTCGCACTCAATCTCAGGAACCAATTTGCGTCCGTTCTCATCATGATAGACATCGGGCGCCTTCTTTTCTTCCTCTTTCGGTAGCACCACTGGCTTCAGCGACACCTCAGCTGGCGCCGACGTCATATCGTCCGGCGCATTCGCCATCCGCGCGAGGCGCTCCTCGTACGTCTCGTGTTTATCTGTCTCTCCAATACCAAACAATCGCGCAAAAAATCCCATATTTTCCCTTCGTTAGTCGCCCCTGTCAGTAGTATACATGTCCCGCTCGCTACGCACAGCCCATATTCTAGCAATTTGTGATTTTTTTCATAGCTGAGAGCCTCCTACCCGCCGTACGCTAAGTGTATAAAGGAATCTAAAAAGAAAGGACACATCATGAACAAACTTGTACGATTTGATCCATTCGCCGAAATCGATGCCTTGCAACGCCAGTTCTTCGGCGGACTTCCAACACCCACCACCAACCTGCCAACGACCGATATCTACACCGACAAGAACACTCTTGTCGTCGAAGCACATCTGCCGAATTTTACTGAAGACGACGTGAATATAGAGGTCGAGAATAACAGTCTCGTTCTCCAGGCCTCGCGCCACGAAAAAGAAGAAGACAAAAGCCGCCGCTACGTCGTGCGCGAATCGAGTTCGAGCCTCTACAGGCGCGTCCAGCTCCCCGAACGCGCCGATGTCGAGAATATCGACGCTCACCTTGAAGATGGCGTGTTGCGAGTCACCGTACCACTCACGCCGCTGCCAGAACCAAAGAAAATAAAGGTCCTCGCCAAAAAAGTCACTCCACCGAAGGGCGACGCACCGAAATAGCGGTCAGTAGCCCACCCCACCTCCCTCTCTCGCGCTCCCATCCCCTCGGAGCGCGAGCTTTTTTGGTCTACACGCTATATATAGCGTGCCCATATCTAGCGTTTTCACCGATGTGGAAAAGTCCCGTGATTAT
>CAYSQL010000020.1:2999-11028 GCA_964433265.1 uncultured Candidatus Saccharibacteria bacterium
TTCGTCCCCTTCACCGTGTATTCCATACTCTTACCACTCTTGTTTTGGATATTCATGAGGTCAAAGTCCGTGCGATACGCCAGGCCAAACATTTCCTCGCGCCCAATGGGATACTCAAACTCAAAATCAATCGTCCGCTTGCTGTAGTGGGCGCGATCTTCTGCCGGCACCTCGAGCTCGTAGACCTTGTCGCTCGGCAAGCCCAACGCGTCACACCACTCGTGCGCGAGTGCGACCCATTTTTCAAATTCCTGCTCCCAGTTCTCGGGATCGATAAACCACTCGATTTCCATCTGTTCGAACTCGCGACTGCGGAACACAAAATCACGCGGGGCAATCTCGTTACGAAACGCCTTACCCTGCTGGGCGAGCCCAAACGGTAAATCAGGATAAAAACTATCGAGCACGTTTTTGTAGTTCGTGAAGATACCTTGGGCAGTTTCGGGTCGGAGATAACTGACACTGCTCGGCGCATAGGTGATCGCTTTCATACCCTCGAGATTATTGTTTTTCGCCTGCTCTTTGTCCGTCTCGTCAACAGGTTCGCCAATCGTCAGCTCATCGCCTTGCATGGCGCCGACAAACGTGCGAAACATCATATTGAATGTCCGCGACTTGCCAAGCGGATTACCGTCAGGACTCTTTATGCCAAGCTCGACGATTTTCTCATCCATTTGCGTCATCGTCAAGCCGTCCGCACTCACACCATTATCTTTAAGGATATGATCAGTCCGGTAACGCTTGTGATTGACCGTGTCCTCGCACAGCGGATCGACGAACGTATCAACATGCCCGCTCGCCTGCCATACCTTTTGGTTCATCAGGATCGCCGCGTCGACGCCGAACATATCCTCGCGTGAATCAACGAACATCTTCCACCACAACCCCATGATATTGCGCTTGAGCGTCACGCCAAGTGGACCGTAATCCCAGGTGCCGGCCAAACCACCATAAACATCCGATCCCTGATAAATAAAGCCGCGGCGCTTTGCCAGGGACACAATATCTTCCATTTTTACCTCGGACATACCTCTATACTTCCTCTCACGCACGCCTGCTGCATGCTTAGGTGGTATTTTTGGTCATTATATCACAATAAATCCCGATTCGACACTCCTCACCTCTTATGGACGCCCATGAATTTGACTGTTTTTTATTTTTGTGATATAATTTAAAGAATAAAAGCCTTGAGCTTTTTCGCGCAACGGAGTATAAAGGAAGTACGATTATTGCAACAAAAAAACGCAAGTGATCAATCGGAAAAGAATGGCATACGTAGAAGATCGACGCTCAGTTGGCTTTACACACCCAGAAGTGAGGGCTAGCAGCTATGACACGCCAGAACAATCCGACCAGATATCGCCGCGCGCCCTCGCGACGCAGGAAATTGCAAAAACAGCGATTGCGACAGTCGCTGGCTGGCTTGAATCCGACGGATTCAATAGCGTCAACTACCCCTCGTCAACGGCCTATCTCGCACCACGACTATGGCTCGACGACCATGGCTCGGAAATACAAGACGTCCTCGTGTCCGGACTCCCCGAACTTGACATGACGACAAACAGCGAGACCGACCTAGGCCGCCTCGATGACCTACGTGGGAGCAAGGGAGGCCATGGAGAAGAACTCGCTCACGACATCTTGTACGGAGACCCCCTGCTCGCCGCCGCCATCGAAAGCGCCAAGCGTAATACCACCTTTGCAGCGCCAGACACTCCCGCGGCGCAAGAAGTCACAGAAGAACGCACCGTCGAAAGCGTCGGCAGAGCTTCCGCGCTTGCAATCGGTCGCACATTATTGCGGCTCCACTATCTCACGAAACTATCAGAGACCGAAAGTGACCGATTTTCTCCCGAGCGACTTGAGAGGTTTAGGCGAGTCTATGCACAAAATGTCCTCTCATTGATGCGTGCAAGCGCTGCGACAGAAGCGATGATTCAAGCTCGACAGATTGCAGCAAGCGGCGCGGTACAACCGCCCCTTAGCCCCGTAACGTAACCTATTCGTTATATTGGGCCCGTTCTTTCTACACCGCCGCGTGTTGCCGCGACACGAGCCACACGTCGGGCAAAAGCGCGTCGATGCCGCCAATTTGCGCGACGATTTTGATTGGGCGCGACGCGATGATACGCAAAATCTTGATATGATCCGCCCGAATATCCCCCTGCTCCGCCGGACGCAAGCCCCGTTCATTCATGTCGTACATATAGGTCCTGTCTGGATCGAGGCCATTACCGTTCACGTCCGCGCGCAGGTTCAGCTCATAGCCAGTCAATTCCGCGTAGTGGACGTAGAACCACGTCTGCACGAGTTGCAGCGGAATCGTCAAGACATCCAGCCCCATAAATACCTCACTCAACACCCCGTACCACTCCGGCTCGTCTACCGTGTCGCTCGCTTTTACCACGAGATTAATCACTTCGTAGGCAAACTGCAAACGGTCATAATCCTCGAGTATATGCATGTAGAACTGCACCGGTCGTACCGATGTCAGGATACCAAGGTCGCCCCGCCCCTGCTGAATCACGACGTCGCTAATCGTAAAGAGTTCAATGCCGCCGGCGAGCTTGCTCTTCTCGCGCCGCGCACCCTTTGCCATCACCGAGCGCTGGCCATTCGGCGTAATCAATCGCAGAATCCGATCCGCCTCGCCATAATTTGTCCGCCGGAGGACAATCGCGCGCGTCCGCTCGACACTCATACGACCGCCCTTACTTTTGTCACAACATCCTCTGGTTTCATTGTTGTCTTGTCGAGAATAGCCACCACGCCATAGGCAAGCATGCTTGCTTTGTCAAGCTCGCTCGCGCTATTTGTGCAGAGGATGATGGGGATGTGTGACAAATCGCTGTGCGAACGAATTTCATGTAATAGGACTAGCCCATTTGGTCCAGGCATGAAGATATCAAGTACGATGGCGCGTGGACGTAACCGATCAATCGCTTCGATCCCATCGAGCGCATTGGTGACGCTCTGCGCCGCAAAACCAGCCTGTGTCAGGAGCCGCTGATACTGCGCCGCCAACCACTCGTCATCGTCAATCAAGAGCACGAGTGGCTTTTTACTCATAATAACCTCGTCTGTGTCGATGCGGTGATGTCTACGTAAAAGGTCGCGCCATCACGATGTCGCGTCGCGCCTATCTCAGCATTCATCGCTTCGGCGAATTGACACGCGATATACATACCGAGCCCACTCGAGTCCGGACGGGTAGGCAGCGGTGCCGCCGCCACGCCCAGGGACGACTCCAACCGCCGCCAAACATGCGTCGGCAGTGCCGGACCGTAGTCGCGCACTCCGAGACGAATCATCTCACCCCTGTTATATGCTTTCGCCGTGACGACAACCTCAGCCGCGCTGTTCGCATAATGCAACGCGTTATCAGCGAACCCAAGCAAAATCCGTCGCAGCAAATCTCGATTCGCCAGTCCCAAAAGAGGCCGCGATCGAGATGACACCCTCAGCCGCCGCCCCTTCGCACGGTACAGTGGCTGCAATTCTTCTGCCACCTCCTCGCAGAGCGAGACCGGGTTGAGCGGTTCGAGGTCAAATAAACTGTCCTCGAGCCGAGCAGTTCTCGTGAGGTTCGTCGTCAAGCGCAACGCGCGTTCACTTGTTAGAATAATCTGACGCACGACTCTTTCAGCCTCTTGCGGCGAGCAGCCGTCCCCCTCTAAACTCAACGCAAGCTGCCTCACAAGTGCAAGCGGGGACTTGAGTTCATGTGCCGCAGCGATAAAAAGAGGCACGCCCCCAAGAGGTGCCTCCTCGTGTTGCTGCGTCACTACTCCTCTCACCTCCATACTACCTCTAGTGTAGCATACTCACCACGTCTTGTTTTATTGGTTGAAATTCAGTGACTTCAGGACTACTTTGTAATCATCGTTAAAAATATCCGCATCAGTCCGCACCGTCAGCGTTCGATCGCGCATCTTGATAAGCACTGCCGTTCCCCGAATATCCGTCGTGAAATTACCCGTCAACATCGTTCCCGTCAAGCCATGATCGTTATCTGTCCAGGCACTCGACTGCAGATCGCCTTTTTTGAGCTGCTTATCGTACCCCGCCAAAACCGTATCATACGTCTTCTGTTCGATAACGATTCGGAGTGCAAACTTCTGGTCGGTGGGCGTCGTCGGCGGGACGAATACCGGATGCAGATAGGCGTAAAAGGTCACCCCTCCGCCTTGGCGAATATCTGTCGCCTGGTATGCGCTCCACGTCTTCGGATAATCAAACGTCAGATGACCATAGTCAGTCGGTCCCGAGAATGTCATGTAGGGCTTCTTCTGCTCTTCCGTAAATTTGGTATTGTCAGCGTCCTCTTGCTTCTTCGCTGCGTCCGTCGCGGCGGCCGAGACTTTGCTGTCGACATTTGTCTTTTGGTCCATATACTGCATGTACACCCAGCCAGCAAAACCACCAATAATCGCAACAAGTATTGACAGTGTGACGATAGCGATAATCGGCCCATTGATCGCGCCACGTTGATAAGCGTTAAATCTCATATTACTTATTATACTTATGGCTCTGCGCCTGTAAAGGTTCAAAATGGTAGAGAAAATGCAAGTCGGTGCGCTTTGTCGGCATCAATCCCGGTACCTCAAATGCATAACTAATCAGTGCGATCGTATGCCCAAGTCGCGTCGCTTCATCCTGTACCTTTTGCGCCATTTTTTTAATATCGCGCGATTCACCAAATGTATAGACGACTGTCGTTGCATCGGGCAATTTTGTTGTCCAAAAATTCGCGAGGCGTATCGTCACGCGCGGCTGCCGCGAGGAGAGTAGCTTTGCAATTCCTACGAGAAACGGGTTGATTTCGAGCCCCACTGCCCGAGCGCCTCGTCGCGCCGCTTCCCGTACGACCATGCCATCACCAGAACCGATGTCGACGAGCACATCCCGTTTCGACAGTGGATACAAGATATCGAACACGCGCGCCACGTCTCGTGGCTTCGTCGGTACGTACGGCGCCCCCGTCAAGGCTGTCACCGCGAACACAAAAAGCACGCCAACAACAATACCGCCTAGCAACATCATGCCACCGGTTGATCAAATTTTTGTTTCAAGACGATAATTTCGTTCTTAAATTCTGCCAACTCAACACGAATTTCGTCGGCGAGTTTCTCTGCTTTCTTGAAATTCTCCATCGCCTCTTCGAGTGTAAATTCTTCCCCATCAAACCACGCGACGATTTTCTCGAGTTCGGCCATTTTTTTATTCAATGTATTATTTTCTTCTGACATTTTTTACCTCCGCCGTAATGATTGCCTGTCGATCCTCGACCGTAATGATATTGCCTATTTTAACCACTCCTCGCACGATCGCATAGCCGCGCTCAAGCACCGCCCGCGGGTTATACGCTGCAAGCATGCGCATCGCTTGGGCGACATGCTGCTCTCGAGTATCGAGCTCATCCGTCATATGCGCAAGCATCCACTCGAGCATATCATCGACACGACGGGTCGTCTCGTCGAGTACACCGTCCATTCGGCGCAAAACGCCCCGCACCTGTCCGTCCACTTGCCGCTCAATCTCCCGTTTATCTGGTACGACAATTTGCGCTGCATTACTCGGCGTCGCCGCGCGAACATCCGCTACCATGTCAGCAAGCGTCGTGTCGACCTCGTGTCCAACACCAACCAGCGTTGGCACGCGGCTCGCCGCGATCACACGCGCTAGCTGCTCATCGTTAAATGCGCTGAGGTCGTCCGCGCTTCCGCCGCCACGAACAATCACTAAGACCTCTGGTGGCGTTTGGCGAGCGTTAAAATACTGCACCGCCCGGATAATTTGATCCGGCGCCACCTCGCCCTGGACCTGGACATGCGCCACCTCAACTGTTACCCCGCCCCAGCGCTCGTTGAGAATCTTAATAAAATCCGCATATCCCGCCGCCTGAACGCTACTAATGACACCAATCGTCCTTGGTACACGTGGCAGTAGCCGCTTGCGCTCGGGGCTAAATAGCCCTTCCCTATCCAGTTTCGCAACAAGCAAGTCAAAACTTTTCTTGAGGCTTCCCTCACCACTCGGTCGGACACTCGCTACTGTCAGGCTAAATTTTCCCCACTGCGTCACTTTTGGTGTCGCACGAACGATGACGCGCATGCCATCCTCGATGGGTGTGCGTAGTTGCCATACCGTCATGAAGCATCCGACGCTACCACCGCTGTCTTTGAGGTCGAAAAAAACGAATTTATTTTGGTTTACTTTAAAACCCGACACCTCACCTTCGATTTCAATCGATGGGTAGGCGTATTCTAGCGTCTGGTTGATGAGCGCCAGAAAATCACTAACGCTCAGCAGGGGGAGTTCGCTTGCCATATTTTAACAATGTCGCTTGATAATATACATAGCCGAGCGCAATCGTGATGAGCAAAATCATTACTCGAGCCAGTGTCACGCCAGCAAGCGCAACCCCCTGCTTCGTTCCCGACGCACCGAGCACGAGCACCATCACAAACTCGTAAGCACCCACCCCTCCAGGGGTCGCCACCGCAAAGCCGGCAACACTCGCCAAGCTGTAGCCAATCAATATCGCCGCCGGATTCACCGATTCGCCAAGCGCGAGAAATGTGACATAAAACTGCATGATTCCAATCGCCGTGAACGCAAGTCCCCAGAGAAACGGCTTGACGAAGAGACGCTTCTCTTTCACGATGGCCAGGTAGTCATCGTGCATTTCCATGAAAAACTTCTCAATCGCGTCCTGCTTCACAAGCGTCTGGACGCGGCCAAAGGTAATCCGTCGCACTACTGCGTTGAATGAACGCCCAAGCACAAGGGTGAATTTCGTAATCCGCGACGGACTCTTGAGCATATACATCGCAAGCAATGTCACAATAATCATGCCCGACACCAACACGGAGCTCATCAATATCATCCAACGGTTGATATTGCCATCAATCGTCACCGCCACGACAGAGATGATAAGGAGCACAATCGTCGCAGCGAACCCCGCCACGTAACGCACCATCTGTGCCATCGTCGCCTTACCGCTACTGACGCCAAACTTACCCATGCGCCACGTCCCGTAGGATATGCCACTCACCCCACCGCTTGGCAGTAGGTGATTCACGAAATTCATCTCGAGCGAGACACGCATCAGCGTCCACGGCCTAATCCCTTGAATAAACTTTTTACTCCGTAGATACGAGAATACCATCTCACCTTCCGCCAGATAACTCAGCGCGGTTGCCGGCACGATAAGCGCTAAAATCCATATATTCACCTGCCCAAACAGTTGCCACGCATGCGCCACCTCTTTACGCGAGAAAAACAGCACCCCAACAATCAAAACGAAGCTAGCAATGCTCAGCCATGCGCGAATCGACAACTTCTTCATCATACTAGTATATACTAAAGTTATGTACATCGCGATATTAGGGCGACAGCCCGCACTCGGTATTGCCGAACTTGAACAACTCTACGGCACCAATGTTGTCCGGTGGTTTTCCGACACTTCCGCAACGGTCGATACTCCCGCATTCGACTTTGAACGGCTTGGTGGCGCTCAAAAAGCCGGGCGCATCCGCCTCGCTCTCCACGGCGACTGGCGTCAAGTCAGCCAACAGATCATCGCCACTTACACCGAAGACTGGCGCACTCATACCGGCAAAATCACCCTTGGTATCAGTGCCTATGGTTTTAGCGCATCGGCACGCGATATTCAAAAAACCGGCATCATCCTCAAGGGAAAACTCAAAAACGCCGGCGTCAGTCTGCGACTCATCCCAAACACCGAACCAGCCCTCAACACCGCTACCTCGCACCACAATAAGCTCGGCCTGTCCGACAACAAAGTCGAGCTGCTTATCGTCCGTGCCAGCAACGGCCGAGTCATCGTCGCCGAAAGCATCGGCGCGCAAAACATCACCGCCCTCGCCGCGCGAGATCAAGCCCGCCCAAAAACCGATGCGTTCGTCGGCATGCTTCCTCCAAAACTTGCGCGCATGATGATTAACTTCGCCGCACTCCCCCCAAGCGCGCCGGCACGCATTCTCGATCCCTTCTGCGGTACGGG